>JAUXPL010000030.1 GCA_030683605.1 Candidatus Altimarinota bacterium | reverse complement strand
TTATTGAAACTATGAAAAAACAGAATAGAAATATTTTACTATCATTAAAACAAGCTATAAAATGAAAATTCTTTTTCTGTTTAAATTAAAAAAAATCATACTAAATTTTAGTATGATTTTTTTCGTTACTGAGTAGTTACTATTCTTAGATTACCCCCGTTTTTCATAGTTCACGCATAGAGAAAAGCCTCTGTTGAGAGGAATTTTTAGGTTCAGTATTGATGTGTTTTTTGTATTGCTTTTTAGGCTTTTTTCTAAAGCTAGTTTCTACATACTCTGAAAGAAAACGAATATACATATTTGGATTCATTTTTCATCATTCTCTCCAATGAAATCTTTCAAATTTTTTGATTAATAATTTATCACATTTAAAGAAAGTTTTACTTTCAGTTATGTGTTGAATTCAATATAAATGTGTAGCAAAAGCTACAGCCATTTGTATTGTAGATATCATATTTTTAAGTACTTGTAAGCTTCCAGCTTGTATTTTTTCCATTTCATATTCTTGTTTCATAGTCTTGAATATACATTCAATTTCCCAACGTTTTTTGTATTCTTCTACATTTCTATCATTTGTATTTGAATATATTCTCATAGGTATATCATACTCAGGAAACTGTTTTACATAGAAATATATTTTAGTTAAAGTATTATCATCTTGTTTTAGATAAACTTCATGTACTCATTCTTTGAAAGATTTCATTTTTCAAATACTTTCTCAACTTTTATCATACAAAAACCTTTCTCTTTTTGCACGTACAATAAAGTTATCGTCTTTTTCAAGTAAAAAAGACATGTATGTTTTTATATCATATCATGCATCTAAAACTAATGTTCACTTATTTTTTGTATACTTTAGTAGACGAGTAATTATATCTCAAAAATACTCATTTTTTACATGATTTTCTATATCTTCTTGCTGTAATATTACTGGTATTCAACGTATACTTACACCATGAAAAAGAAATCAATTTACTACTTTTTTTTCTGAACTATCATGTACTTTATATATTCATTCCATCAGCTTAGCTGATGGTTTAGCTATATCTACTTCATCCATACAAATATAATCATTATTTGTAATTTCTCATAATAATGAAAAACATCTTTTTTCTACTTTATCTGGTAGATTAGCAAAATTTTCTTTTGCGAAAAAGTGGCTATTTCTATCACATACTTTCTTTGCTTTTTTATTTTTATCTAAAGTTATTTTACTCATAATACTTGTTTTTGTTTGAAGTAATGCTGGAAAAAAATCTTTAAAAAATCTTTTTTCCCATACTCACATTCATTTTAATAAAGAACGATAGGTATTGTTTAGACTATCTGTTAGTAGTTTACTCATAAAAAAATAGAAGTTAAATAATATATACTTCTATTATGCCTCTCTTGGCTTTGTCAAGTCTTTTTTAGACTTTTTTTACTGAAAAATCGGGGTAATGTCAGCATATTAAAAAAATGCTTATTAATAAGCATTTTTTTAACTAAAATATCCACTGAAAATGTCTTTTGTTTCTTCTCATATTTGTTGACGATAATCTTCCCCATCCATCTCTATATCTGGACATATTCATATAAATTCGCTTATTCTAGATACTAATAATCCTCTTTCATCATATTTTTTGATAAATTCTACCAATTCTTGCAATGAGAAATTTGAAGTAAATATAAGTATTTTTTTGTTCTCATATATATCAAAAAATAAATTTTCTAGATATAAATAATCCCATTTTTCTAGATTATCTACATTATTTTTTCATGCAAACATATCATCTAGAGCCATTATTTTGAAACCTTCTTGAGTATAATGCCTAGCAGTATTTGGCTTATAGTCATATTTATAGCTAAGTCCTGCTTTTGCTAATTCATTTAAAAATGATTTCAGTAGATGAGTCTTACCTCTACCTGTTTTACCATGTAGAGCAAATACTACTGGTTTAGGTGGTTTTCATTTGAAATCTATAGCCAATTTAACCAATCCTGCAATATTATTCTTTGCTTTTTCTTGTATATCTGTCTGTGGTTTGAATCATTCTAATGTTTCTTCAAATGGTAATTTATTTTCTAATATTCCATCTACTTTATCTGATAAACTATCTATTCACATAATATATATTATTTTAAATACTATATTAACTAATATAATAAATAAAATAAGTATTTAGTCAATAGAAAAAATATTTTTTACATATATTCCCTATTTACTATAATATCCTCACTAGAAATGATACGAAATCAAGATAAAACTAGAAGCACTAAATGATGAGATATTGCTGAGATAAAGAATAAACCACTGTCAAATTTTGATAGTGGTTTTTGTTAATTTCCATAAAAATATATAAATAAATTTATAAGTAAAAATATGATAAACAAAAATAATATAGAAGCAAAATAGTAAAATAATGATATACTGAAATAATCAATAAACATAAATATAGTAAACAATATAATAGATCAAAATACTAGACTAAATACCAATCATATAAGTATTAAATAAAAGTATTCAAATTTGACTCATATGAATAATTTTCTTTTTATTCATCAAAGAATGTGTAGTATTTTTAGTTTGTATTCTTTGAAACTTTTTAAGAATAATATAGAAACCAAAAAACTTATAAATGAGAATACAAATATATAAAATAGTGAAAAATATACTACTTTTAATATTTTATCTGCTACATCTAATACTATTGCTATAATATCTTTTGTATTTATAAATGTCAGATTTGATTTGCTTTCTTTTGCTAAAATTGTTTCTAAATCCTGTATTTTTTCACTTTGTTTATATGATAGTATATATGATTTCGGATACTTAGAAAAATCATCTTTATCGAGCATGAAATAGAAAAACGGATTTGTTCAGTTTCTCAGTGCTTCTCTGAAATTTGTAACTACTAATTCTTTTTCTAGTCATGCTACTGTGAATCATATTTTGTCTCACAATTTCAATCATAGTCTATTTGCGAATTCTATATCTACTGATACTCATCATTTTTTTAACTCTAGTCATTCAAGTATTTTATTATCTAATTGTTTAGTGGTAGATGAAAATTCACGAGAAAATTCACGACTTACATTGTCAGTATTCAAAAATTGTTTCAAACTATTTCAATTTATTTTATTTATTCTCAAACTAATTATTTCAAATACTTCATCATTATCGAAATATTTATTAATAGTTTCTAAATCATCTTTTTGAGCATTTAATACAAACATATCATTACTTTCATCACTTAATGTATTTAAATAACTGATAAAGCTTCATGAAAATACGAAAAATATGAATATACTTAGAAATGATATAATACTAGAAAATACAATTAAAAATGATACATTTCCAGGTTTAATAGTAGAGCGAATAGCATCGAATAAATAGAAACTAGATATTTTTTTGGATATTATACTATAATTAAATTGTAGTAAATATTTGATGAATATATAAAATATAACTACAATAATCAGACTAGATAAAGTAAAAATCATACTATAGAATATATCAACTCAAGATATCAAGTTTATGAAGAAAAATCAGAAAAAAATCAGTAATAAATATATAACATAATCTTTTTTTGAGAAATTTGAGAAATCACTAGTATCATTTAATAAGTCATTTATTTTACTTTTTTTTATTTTATAAATAGGTGAAAATAATCATACAATTAATAAAACAATCATTATAAATAATCATTTGTAATATGATTCATTGAAAAAAGAGAAAAAGCTAAATCTAGTATGCAATATTTCTAGTACAGCATAATTTAGTAATATTGATATGATATATGCAAATAAAAAAATGAAAAAAACAGAGAAAAAACTATATAAATATATTTTGTATTTACTTAAACCAAATATATTCAATAATCAAAAATTGCTTTTATTTTTTTTGAAAAAACTCTCAAGTGATAATATGATAATAAAAAATGTGATAATAAATACTACTAGATTAAATCAATTTATAAACAGATAAAATCTATCAGTTATTTGACCAATACTATCTTGTCTATCATTTATAGTTCTGATTCTATATGATTTTGTTTCTCATATTTCTTTTATTTTTTGTACTATTTTTTCATCGTAATTACTCAAAAAATTCAAGTATACTTTGTAATTTATTCTAGAATTAGACTCATTTAATTCTTTGTTTAGTAATTCTATGGGTAAATATATTTTTTTATCATTTGTATATATTGATATTTCTCATAGTGGTTTTTGATTTATTATTCATTTTACTTTGATTTTTTTATCAAATACATCTATATAATCTCAAAAAGTTTCATAAGTAAATTTATCTACTACTGCAAATCAATCATTATGAATAGTGTCATAAGAAAATGAATCATAAAAAGGATAATTGTCACTATGATAAACTATTTCATATAATAATGGCTTATTATTTTTATCAAAAACAGTAGAGTCAATTTCTATAGTTTTAGCTTGTTTGAAATACTTAATATAATCATTTAAGTATTTCATATCTATTTGTTCATCTTTTGATATCACTATATCTGCTCAGACTAATGGTTTTGTTTCTTGTTTCAAATATTCTTTTACTCCTAATATTACATTATTTGATAGAATATATGAAAAAATACTCAAACATACAGCAATAAATATAAATAGAAAGTATTTTTTTTCTTTGAAAAATATTATTTTTATAAATTTTTTAAACATATTATTTTGTTACTAGATTATAATCTTTCATTTCATATACTGTATCTGATTTATTAGCTACTTCTGTATCATGTGTTATTAATATTATAGTATTTTTTGTTTTGTTATGTAGTTTTTCTATCAGATCTATTATTATTTTTTTATTTTTTTGATCTAGAGATCCAGTTGGTTCATCTGCTAATAACAACTTAGTTTTTCATACAAAAGCTCTAGCAATAGCTACTCTCTGTCTTTCTCCACCACTTAGGTTGAATACGTAATTTTCACTTTTATTTTTTAGTCACACTATTTCTAGTATTTCATCTGTAGTGAAATTTCTTTCTAGTCAGTTCAGTTCTATTATTAGATCTATATTTTCTCTGAGAGTTAGATTATCTATTAATTTAAAATTTTGGAATATATATGAGATATTTTTTCATCTAAAAAGAGTTATTTCATCTTCATTCATATTATTGTATTGTGTTCAAAATATTTCTATATTTCATGAATAATCTGTATCTATTCCAGAAAGCATATTTAAAAAAGTAGATTTTCAGCTACCACTTGGTCCAATAATTGATATGAAATCTCAAGAATTTATTTCTATACTCATATCTAGAAAAATCTCTACTTTTTCTTTGTTTTTTCAAAATATTTTACTTAACTTATTTATTTTTATCATTTATTTATGTTATTTTTCTAAAATATTATTTTTTATTAAAAAATTGTATAAATTATTTACTATTAAGTCATATCATGCACTATTTGGGTGAATTTTATCACTTATATTTAAATCTCTTACTCATCATACTCATTCTAAAAAATAATCCATTAAATATATATTTTCTTTCTCTTTTTTTATATCTGTATATACATTTTTGAATTCTTTTCTGTATTTTAATCATAGATTTATAGGTATATCCATTCATCACAATACTATTTTTGTAGTTGATGGAAATGAATCAATTATTTCTATTATATTAGATTTCAAATTTGTAGTAGATAGTCATCTAAGTCAATCATTTCATCATATTACTAGTATTACTATTTCAGGTTTTAAATCCAAATATAATCATACTCTAGATTTTAATCAATCTGAAGTATCTCATGATATTCAGGCATTAACTATTTTGTAATTGTATCAATTTTCTGCTAATTTTTTCTCCAATTTACTTGGATAATTTTCACTTACATCTACTCACAATCAAGCTGTTAAACTATCTCAGAGTGCTAGAATAGTTTTTTTTTGTTCTAATTTATTATTTCATGTTTGATTGTTTGATTGTTCATCATGACTATTACACGATAATAATAAAAAACTAGTTAAAAATAGTATAAAAATCTTTTTCATAATAATTAAGTTATATCACTAAATACATATACATTCTCACATTTTTTAATGAGTTTTATAGGACAAAAATCAATATTTATTTTTTCATCCATAAACATTTTAAGTGCTTCTATTTTAGTATTTCACATAAAAAATGCAAATGCATATTTAGTATCAAATAGCATATTTACAGATATAGTGATTCTATGGCTTGGGGGTTTTGGTGAATCTGTTATTTTTAAGTATCAATATGTCGTATCTCATAACAGAGCGTGATTTGGGAACAGTGAGCATGTATGGCAATCAGGTCATACTCAAAAAAGTCAGATATCTATATGTTTCACTTGATTGAAATAATCTGTTTCATAATCTGTTAAGCTGAAATCTGGTAAAAGTATTTGAGTTTGTTTTATATATCATTTATTTACTAATTCATCCAAAAATAATTCACTAACTAGTTTGTAATTACTATCAATACTATTGAAATCTACTACTCTCTCATCCAAAAAACAAAAATATATCTTACTTCTCAAATTAGAATCAATACTTTCAAATATATTTACAAATTCTCAGTAAAATATATTTAATGAGCTTCATCCAGATAATCATATGATTATTTTGTCCTTATTTTGCATACTATTAAAACAATTTAATATTTGATTATTAAATTGTTCTTTTAGTACTTCTGGATTGTTATTTATTATTGTTTGCATTAATTTTAATAAAAATAATTAATGTACTTTGCTTTTAACCCATCGGCCTAAAGGCCACTTCCCTTGAAAAGTGAAGAAAAAACAAAAAAATTATATAATTAATTTATTCTTCCCTTTTCAAGGGAAGTCCCCGCAGGGGGATGGGTTAAAATAAAATTTCACATTTACCCATACCACTTCCTTCCATCATTTTCTAATAATATATCACTTGCATTTGGCCCGTTTGAGGCTTTTTCGTATTTGTGGATTATAGGACAATTATTTTTACAGTTTACTAGATTGTCTACTATTTGCCATGTTTCTTGTAGTATTTCCCAGCTTGTAAATAGTGTTTTGTCAGATACTATTACATCTTCTAGTAGTTTCTCATATGCTTCTTTTGACTCTATTTCTTTTACGAATTTTGATTTAACTCTTTCTACTTCTTTGCTATTTCAGTTTTCTTTTATATTGAAATGTATATCTATTGCTTCATTTGGTTGTATTTCTAGGATTATTCTGTTTTTTGAGATTGCTCAGAATTTTTTGAATAATATGTCTGGTACTTCTTTGAATTCTATTACTATTTGTGTAGATTTTTGGCTGAGAGCTTTACCTGTTCTGAGGTATATTGGTACTCATACGAAATTCCAGCTATTTACTTCTAGTTTCATCGCTACAAAAGTCTCTGTTCTGCTATTTGGTGCTACATCTTTTTCTCACAAATATCATTCATATTGTCAGAATACTATATTTTTTTCATAGTCATTTCATAGCTTGATACTTCTAAATACTTTGAGTTTTTCTTGTCTGATTCATTCACTATCTATCATAGATGGAGGATTCATAACTACTAGTGAAAGTACTTGAAATAGGTGATTTTGTACCATATCTCTCAGAGCTCAACTACTATCATAATATCATCATCTATCTCCTACTCCTACAGTTTCTGAAGCTGTTATTTGTATGTTATCTATATAATTATTGTTCCAAATCGGCTCAAATATTATATTTGCAAATCTGAATGCTAATATGTTTTGGATTGCTTCTTTTCATACATAATGGTCTATTCTATACACTTGTTCTTCCCTAAATACTTCCATGATTTTGGTATTTAGTTTTTTTGCTGTTTCTAGGTCTGTTCCAAATGGTTTCTCAAATATGATTTTTGCATCTTTGATATCTATATATTTGTAATTATCTACGAAAGCATCGAAGTATTCTGGTGATATAGATAAGTAAAATATTACCCTAGTATCATTTTTTTCATATTTGCTGATATCTTGTCTTAGTTTACTATAATCTTCGCTTTTAGTTAGTTCTACTTTGGAATAATTTATATTTTTTAAGAATAATGAAAAATCTTCATCTTTTTCGATGAATTCTTCTGTTTCTAGATCTATATAGTTTTGGAATTCAATATTTGAGAAATCTCTTCTACCAACAGCTATAATATCTATGCTTTGTTCTTTTTTATATTTGAAAATATTATAAAGTGCTGGAAATAATTTCCTCTTTGCTAAGTCTCATGTCGATCAGTATATGATAAATATTGTATGCATTTGGTTGTTTTAAATATTATTTTGCTTTTCTTATAACCAATCGGCCTAAAGGCCACTTCCCTTGGAAAGGGAAGAAATATTTTATATAATTTTTTCTATTATTCTTCTTCCCTTTTCAAGGGAAGTCCCCGCAGGGGGATGGGTTAAACTAATAGTTATTATATAAATAACTCTATCCAAAAACAAAAATAAATCAAGAAATAATGAGAATAATTCTTATTAAAACAAATAAAACCCTTAATAGAGACATTTTTAAGTGTCTCAATAAGGGTTATTTCAAATGTAAAAATATTATGTAAATTTTTGCTAAAGTACTGCAAATATTTTAGCTAATTATTATGCTGATTGCAGTACATCAAATCTTGATAATACAGATTCAATAGATATTTCTGGTTTTTTATTTAGAGTCATTATTTTTTTATAAGTTTCTTTTCAGAAATATGCTGCTAATTGTGCTTCCATACTATTGACTTCATTACTATTAGAAAGATTTTTACTTTCAATTTTACTTTGTTTTATTATATTATTTTTTCATAGCATATAATATGCTAGAATTTCTTCTGAAAATCAGTTGTTAGATAATGTATTATCTATACTGAATTTTGTTTTTTCACCTTGTTTATAAACTGGTGAATCCATTTGATTTTGTTTTCTATCTGAATAGAAAATTTGAGCTTCAATATTATTCATAATTCTATAATTATTAAATTAAATAACAATTTTTAACCTAGTATCTCAATTAATCTTTTCATGAATAATTCATGTTGTATATCAACATCTTCGCTAACCAAATAATTTTTTGAACTTATTGATTCTTTTTGATGTGATTTATTTGTCTTGTTTTTCATAATCCTATTTTTATAAATTAAACTATTTTAATGTAAGATATGCTTTCGCATTTTTTTCTAATGTTTTTGATAAGAGAAACGCTCATTCTCATCTAGTTATTTCAGTGTTTGGTCTGAAATAACTTTTTCAGAATTGATCTTTCCAAGTAGTATTTTCATCAAATATTTTAGATAATTTTTTACTTGTATCATCATCTACATCCTTATATACTTTTTTTGAAATTGTTTCTGTGTTTGTTACTAGATATTTATAACTCAAATTCATAAAATCTAATCTAGTAATTATTTTTGTTCTACTAGCTGTTTGTTTTTCTAATTTTATATCATTTATTTTTTTGCTAATAATATCATTTGTTTGTTTATCATATACTTTTTTTTGTATTTTTAATAGTGAATTTTCAATCCATATTAATCAATCTCTTTGAGTTAATCATCTATTTTCCATGAAATATCATTTATTTACTCAGTCAGCTATTCATTGTTCTAACATTGATATTATTTCATTTTTGTATTCATAAGTTCATGCTAATCATTTTGGATTTGATACTAGGTATTTTTTTTCTCATAATATTTTGCCATCATAATTATTTTTTACTACTATATTAAAATCTTTTGAAGTAGTTTTGTAATCGAATATAAGTAATCATCAAACTGTATTATCATATGTAAAGTTTGCTTCATTTTTGTAATCACTATCATTACAATTAGCTTTATAAATCTTTTTTATATCGCTAAAACTTCATTGTTTAATACAAATTTTGTTATCATTTGAGGCCTTTATATTATATGTTGAACCGTATTTTAAATTTAACATATTTCTATTATTTGCATCTTTGAACACTACTACTCAAGTTTGTTTTGATCATAGTACTGTAGAATTAGTTCACAGTATTCTAGAACTAGAAGGATATAGAGACATTTTTGAATTATAGACCTTAAGAGGAATAGTTTTGATAGTTTCTGTTCATATTTTTATATATAAATTAGTATCTCATTCCTTTAATCATGTTATTTTTATATCTCTTTTTCAGTCTGTAAAATAGAATAATTTTTCTGGAAATATATTTACTTTTTCAGTATTAACTATAAATGTCATAGATCAAGGCATTTCTCATTTGAAAGCTACTCATTTCCTATTTGTAATATTTAATTTAAGAGTTTCAGTTCAGTTTAGAGGAATATTTCATCATTGATTTATAAATTTTAAATCTATATTATAAAGTTTTAAAAATTCTTCTACTTCTCTTTTTTCAATTTCTTCTCTAGACATTAAATTTATTCTTTCTATTTTTTGAGATTCTACTTTTGAATCTGTTACTATTTCTACATCTCAATTATTATTCGTATTGCTGTTATTGTTGTTTGCAAGAAATGATAAATAATCTTGTTTAGTTATGCTTCTAGTTTTTGGACCAAACCAACCAGCTCAATTATCATTTTTAAATACTATAATTCATTTAGATATTTGATAATTTATAATTGTATCTAATATATCTTCATATTTTCAAGTTATGGCTCATTTATAAATACCTATCTTTTGATAGATTTCTTGAACCTTTTTGATATCTGATTCTGAGTATCATATATAAACTGTTCTATCAAAGATACTTAATTCATTTGTATTAGTATTTGTTGAAACAGAATTTGTTCATGTATTAATAGGTTTAGGGATTGTTACTGTTTTTGTAGTTATGCTATCTAATATAGCTCATTGAGTTTCTAAAAATAGTAGTGGATCAATAGTATTTTGAGCCAATTCATTCATACATACTCATTCTTCAGTAATTTTGTAATAACTATATGGACATGTATTGTAACCGTAATAAAAAGGATGATTATTAGTAGTATTCATATCTATTTGGAAATGTAGATGGTTTCAAGTACTATTTCATGTAGATCATACTTCTCATATTTTTGTTCATACTTTAATTGTATCTCATTCTGAAACATTCATTTTTGATAAATGCATATAGCTTGATACTATTTTTTTTCATTTAATAAAATGCTCTATTGTAACATAGCTTCATTCCATTACTCATATTCTGGCTTTTAATACTTTTCAGTCAGCTATAGAATAAACAGGTGTTCATTTTGCTGTGGCAATATCTGTACCTATATGCCCACCATTTCATACATCCCATCAATATTTATAACTTGCTCACCATAAAACGGTATACAGCCTAGTATATTGATTATACCCTCAATTTAATGATGCATATTTAGAATAATCTTTTGTATTAAGAATTGGTAAGTCTTGCTTACAATCTGAACTCAAATCAGAAAAATCATTAAATCTACATTCAAGTTTAGATATCTGCTTTAATGGATAGATTATTATATCAGATGGTACATTTGCTATTGCTGGGACTGGATTTATAGTTGTTACCATAAAAATTCCAAGCATTAGTTCTGATAAAAATCTTTTAAAGTCTTTAGTTGTTTTCATAATAACTTTATTTTTGAAATAATTTATTTTAAATATCTGGTTTTTATATATAATGGGAATAAATATTTACAATTGCAGTTATAAATACTTTTATATATATCTTGACATTTAAATATTTGTATACCTAAATTAGTTCCGCATATATATTACAACATAAAAATATAATATTGTCAAATATTCTATACTATTAAATAAATAATAATAAAGTCAATATAGAGATTATGGCTTTAAATAAGTAAAATATAGATGTATAATAAAATCTTGATATTTTAATAAAATACTGGATTATATAGAAATAATCCCTCCCCCTGCGGGTGGCCTTTAGGTTATCCCTTTGTCCTAAAGGATACATTTCAATAAAAAAGGGAGAATTTTCTTCTATTTAACAAAATTACCATGACTATATTTGAACTACACATTTTTTGAATGACACTTGCGCCTACTTATTACGGACTAATGTATGCTATATGATTTATGGCATGATACCAGATAATAAAAAATAGATGAGTTATTCCTTTTGAGAGAATGGATAATTTGTTTATGTATATTTTCTTGGGAGTTGTATTATGATGAAGATTTTGATATATATTATTCTATAATTTGTCTACTTATTTATCTAATCCTATTGATATAATCAAATTTTGGGAATGATGAATGAGTTTTCATGGATGAGTTATATGAGTATTATTAGCTATGTATTTATTTTCTAGGAAATATAAGATTAATTTTTTAGTACTAGCTGATCAAGTGACTTTGATATTACCAATTTGAATTTGATTATGAAGAATATGAAATTATTTGAACAAAGAGTTATTATGATTTTCTCCTTATAATTGAATTTTGGCAGTAGAAAAAAATGGTATATCATATTTCCCTTCCCCTCTTTTGGAAGCATTACTTGAATGATTAGTTTTGTATATTATTTTATTATTTTTTTATAAGAGAATGATAAAGTGAAATACAAGCTATAATAATTCATTTAATGAAAAATATAATGCATGACAAATATGAGCTTTATTTCTTATTTTTTATGCTATATTTAGACTTTTTGTTGAAGTATTTTTTAGGTTACCAGATTCTCAAATATGATATATTTTTTGATATTTCACTATGTGAGAATTACTTACATTACCTATGTTAATTATTTGATTGATTTTGTATTTTAGATTTAATAAGAATTTATGAACAACAAATTAAGCATTTCAAACATACTTATAATAATATCTATTGTTATTACATTTTTGGCTACTATTATGCCAAGTCTTTATATGTTTTGAATAAATAATTCATTTTTACATCAGTGACTATATCATATTTATATTATTCAGTTTTTTACTGGTACTTTTTTACATTGATGATTATTTCATTTATTTTTAAATTCTTTTTTTATTAATTATTTTTGAAATATAGTTGAATGATTGATGTGAAAGAAAAAATATTTTATATTTTTTATGTTTTCTACATTTTTTATATGATTACTTGTTACATATTTTAGTAATTGAAATCATATATGAATAAGTGGTTTTTGTATGGCTTTGTTATCTTATTTTACTTTGGAATTAAGATCTAGAAATGATCCTGATTATAAATGATGAATAACGGCAATTTTATTGAATATATGAATATGAATCATACCTGGAATTAGTTTGTATTGACATTTATTTGGAGCAATTGCATGAGTTATATTCTATTTGATTACAAAAGATTTCTTTAGAACTAAATATGTATGACTTGATGTTGAAATTTAATAATTAGTTAAGAAAATAAAGTTTTTTTATAAAAAAAAATTTTTAAATTTGAAAAAAAATAGTATATTAAAGACTTCTTAGTAATATGAGGATTCCCAAGTGGAAATTCGACAGAGACAGATAATATCAATATTATTTTTTATGATTGGTTTTTCTAGTTTATCTTTTGCTGATTCAAGTAATATTAAAAAGGATTTTATCTCCGAAGTTTTACCTGATATTGAAAAAGCTAAAGATGATATTGGAGGTATTGCTGTAAAAATCCCAGCTAGTCTTGTTTTGGCTCAGGCTATTCATGAATCTGGATGGGGAAAGTCTGGTATGGCTAAAAATCGTAAAAATTTGTTTGGTATTAAACGGGGTAAAAATTATGCAAAATTTGTTGATTTTGAAGCTGGTATAAAGTATTATCTTCGTACATTATCAACTCATAAAGCATATAAAGACTTTAGGAAGCATTTAGGTTCTAATAGTCTTACTTTACTTAAATATCTTGATGATTACGCGCAAGATCCGGAGTATACAAGGAAACTAAAGAAAATCATAAATTCTAATAATTTATTGGTTCTCGATAGTTGATTTAAGGGAGTGGGATAGAAATATCTCACTCCTTTTATTTTTTCAGTATTTACGAAGGTCTGAAAATATCAAAATTTATACATTTTATATTATATATTGACTAAATGAATTATTAGGTTATTATTTTATTAATTAATTTAATTATAACTTTATATTTGTGGATAAAATTGAAATAATTGATAATTTACAAGTTATTAATACTTATGATAAAATGAGTATCAGTGAAAATGTTAATCATGTACTTGAAGATACTATTGATTATTATTATGATTTAATAGGTAATCCAAAAGATATTCAATTAGATATTTCACCAATTGATTATTATCAATGATTAAATGGTGTATTAATAAAAAAAGAATCACAATATAAATATGTAAATGATTATAGATTGAATACTTATAATTATTTGAGTAGTAAATACTCGAAAAAATGGGTAGATAATTTATTAATGGTTGTTAATAATTCAAATACATGAACATATATTGATAAATTAACAGAAAATATATATGATATTTGAGATTTGGAATTGATTCATCTACTAGTATATATCGAAGCTGATATGATATGAAAATCAGATTTATATAAAATATTTTTGCAACAATTACAGTTTAACCTAATTTATAATGATACGGCAAAAGTATTATGAATGCATTTATTTGAAAAATTAGATTTTAGAAAATCTTATGAGTTTATAAATTTATTAAAAGAAACAAACCTTTTAATTAAGGATAAGGATTTGTTGTATATTTATATAATTTTAAATAAAATAGTTAATAATGATATATGAGCTGATATTTTATTAGATAGATTATCAGATATAATTGCTAGAGAATATGATAAATGAATAATTGATAATGATAAATTTATAGAAGAATTACAATTTGTGTATAGTAATTATATTGATTTTTATCTAAAATTTGATGAAAAATATGATAATTTAATACAAGTTTCAGAGCAAGCAGTAAGATTATGAGATGAAACTGCAAATTTTCATTTGATATATTGATATATTCAAAAATGAGATATATTAAATGCAACTCATATATATAATAAATGGAGATGATATAGTAAAAAGAATAAATCATTTCTATGAAAAAATCCTATTAATACTTTAGAAGAATTTTACCTTTATGGATGCGAGATATGAATAATTTGAGCCACAGAATTATTAATTAAATTCTATAGAGAAGAATTTGAAAATAATTGATATAATGATGATTATTTCCAAAAATTGTTATTTTATACTATGATTGGTGAATATTATTTCACTGATGAGGATAATATATTTTTTGAATGCTTTAATACATATATAGATTGATTAGAAGTTCAAAATAAGATATTTTGATTGGTTGATATGTTATTTGATAGATATATAGAAACATGATTTGCATTATATCTAGATAAGATTTTATGAATTTGTTCTAAAATACTTAGATGATGATATAATTGAAATATAGAATATAAAAGAAAAGTATCTATATGGATAGAAAAAATGGCAGTGATAGATGCTAGCCGTGATAATATGGAATTAACTGATACATTAAATGAAGAATATTTGAAGAATAAAATATCGCTATTAAACGATGAGGATTATTTAGATGCTAGGTTTGATGAATTATTATTAATTATGAGTGTTCACAACTTACAATATGTAAATACATATAGTAAAATCTTAAGTATACCTAGTACTTTAGCTTCTATATTTGATTATTTTGGAATGTATAAAGAATCTAATTTAGCACTTGAATATGATGAATTTTTTCAAAAAAAAGACCTTAACTAATTATTTAGTTGGGTCTTTTTAAAGCTATTATTCACGTTCTTTTATAAACTATTTTGTTGTTTTTAATTACATTGAATATTATTTGTACAATAAATGGACTTAACAAAAAACATGTAATAAGTATAAATAGAAATATAAAGAACAGTGCTATTATTAGTAAAATAACTGCTATGGATATTACTAGATAACTTTTAAAATTATAATTTATTATCATAATTGCTCCTAGATAATTATCATTTTGTTTGAGTTGAAAAAATTAGTTCTTTTTTTGTTTGAATATTTATTTTTTGTATTGTTGTAAATAATAAATAAGTTAATTAATATTCCAAAAGTTAAAAATAATATTACTAATGGAATAAAAACAAAATATTTACTACAATCAATTAAATCTATATCATTCATAAAATTCTCCTATTCTATGTGTTTTTGTTTTTGTATCTGTATTTATGATAATACTATAAAAAAAGATTATGTCAAAGTTATCTTGATATAATCTTTATAATTACATTTTCTATTTCATATTTGAAATCTGATTCTTCTGTTCACATTAGTTTTCAAGACTTCATTTTTTTATCTAGATTTAATAATCTAATGTAGAATCTTTTTAATTCATTGTAGTTAATTCTATAATTTTTTGTTATTAGAAATGTTTTATTTCATAGATTTAATGATTCTGATATATTTGTAGTACTTTGTCATAAGTTTTTCAAGTGATAAATATATATGCTTGTTCTTAGATTTGCTAGTAGATTATTGTAAAAAGCATATATATTTGTATCGTTTAAAATAATATTCATTTTTTTTGTTGCTTCTACTATATTTTTACTTAGTAAGTCATCTATCAGCTGAAATATACTTTCTTCTAGTTCGGGTACTATATTTTCTACTACTTCTTTTTTATCTATTTTGATAAATGTAATTAGAAGTTTTTCTATTTCTGATACGATTTTAGTCAGATTTCATGATTTGTAACTTATGAGAGTTTCTATAGCTTCTCTAGTTATTTTTTTGTCATAAGTCCTAGATATTATTCAATATATTTCATGATTATCTTTTATATTGAATTCTTCGATTTTGGCTATTTTAGTAATTGCTTTGTAAAACTTTGTTCTTTTATCAGGATTAATAGCACTTATTAATAGTATATTATCATCTGGTATTTTATTAAACAAACTAGCTAAATAATCTAGTTTTGAATTCGATGAATCATCTTCTTCAGATCATACTTCTATTTCTGTTTTTTTAATTGGTGCATCTATATCTATGATTACTAATTTTTTCTCAGATAAAAAACTAGTAGATGTAATATTTAGTGTTAAAAAATTATTATCTACTGTATCAAAATTTTTAATATGTAATAAATTGAAATCACCATATTTTGATATGAATTGATTTTTCCAATTTAATACCTTTTGTTTTACCAAAAAGTCAGAATTTCATGTAAAAAAATAGATCATATATTATTTTATTATTTGTTTTAATTTATCACTTCATTCATTTTGTATTATTTCATATATTTCAATTATTGATTGTAGTGATTTTTTTAGATTTAGTAAATCTCTAGGATTAGCTCTATTCAATGCTAATCTATTCAAAATAATATTTATATTTGAGACATATTCAAGTTTGTTTCTTACTTTGTCTAGCAATATTTTATTTTTTGAGAATTCTTCTATGAAATTAAGTCTTTTTTCTATTTCATCTATGCTATTGAGAGGTTTTATTATTTGTTCTCTCAAAAATGAAGCTCAAGAGGATGTTTTTGTCTTATTTAATACTCAAAATAGAGTTCAAATTGTTTGAGATTTAGTCGAAAAATTGTATACTAAATCTAGATTATTAATAGTAGATTCATCTAGATTTATGTATGAATCATAACTTGTATATGATATACTGTTTAGGAAATTTAATTCTGTTTTTTGGTTTGATTCTAAGTATTCTAGTAGCATACTACTAGCTTTTTGTGATAATAATTTATTTTCTATTCAGTATCATTCTAGATTTTTTACTCAGAAATGGTTTAATAATTTTTCTTTTGATTTATTTATTGCTTCAAAATAATATATATTAAGTGAAAACTTCTTTTCTAATATATCTTTCAATTTTTGGTCTGTAAATAGTTTTTTTTCTAGTATTACTTCTTTTGGTCACAATTTGTAAAGCTCAGTTTTAAGATTTTCAAATGAACCCAATTCTCCTGTAGACCATTTATTAGTTCAAATATTTAGTTGGCTAATACCATATAATCAATCTGATTCTACTATAGAAATAATATAATTATTTGAATCATTATCATACATATCTCATTCCAAGCTCAAAGTAGCAGGAGTCACTACTCTAACTACTTCTCTTTTAACAATTCATTTCAATTTTGGGTCTGATACTTGTTCTGCAAAAGCTACTTTGTATCATGCATTTATCAGTAATGGTAAATACTTTTCTTTTGCATGAAATGGTATACCAGCTAAAGGTGTTGGTGTATTTGAATTCTTATTTCTAGATGTAATTGCTATTCAAAGTATTTTGTGAGCTATATGTGCATCATCGTCAAACATTTCATAAAAATCACCCATCCTAAAAAAAAGTATACAATCTTTGTATTGCTCCTTCATTTCATAATACTGAGACATTGCTGGTGTTATATTTTCATTCATAGTGGTGGGAAATAAACCCCTCTTAATTCTCCCCTTCCAGCTTAAGACTGGACACGTGTCAGGGGAGATAAGGCTACAATTTATTTACTCCCCTGATAAGGGGAGGTGCCCAAGGGGCGGAGGGGTTAAAACATAATTTTATTTCTATTAAGTCTAGAAAATTGTTGTTCAGAATCTACATGTCTAGATATACTTAATAATATTCATAGTCAAAATCAAAGTGATAATAGAGATGATCATCAATAACTTACAAAAGGTAGTGTAATTCATGTTAATGGTACTATATTTAGATTTACTCAAACATTTATAAATGTTTGAATAAGTATCCGTGATGAAAATCAAATAGCAGTATATTTTGCAAAATAGTCAGATACTCTACTAGCAATATATAATCATCTATATCATATATACATATACATGCTTAATAATACTAATCATCAAATAAATCATAATTCTTCAATTATTACTGAGAATATGAAGTCTCATTGTACTTCTGGAAGATATCAGAATTTTTGTATTGATCATCAGAATCATAATCATTTAAATCAACCACTTCAAATAGCTATAAGTGCTTGTTCTGTTTGATAATTGATAGTTTTATTTTTTATAGATTCTTCACTATCATCCAAAAAATTATCTATTCTTTGTCTTATGTATCAGAGAGTATTATTATTTTTTCATGTTACTTCATCATAATCTCAAGCTGAATATACTGATAAAATAAGTACTACTCATAATCATATTGTATACAATAAATGTTTTTCATTCATTCAAGCATAAAAATACATTATTACAGTTATAGGTACTATTACCATAATTGTTCAAAAATCTGGTTGCAATCAAACTAGAAATACTATTCAACACAAAAATCACATAAATGGTATATATCATTTTTTGAAATTCTTAAGATATCATTTATATTTTTTGAAAAAAGAAGCGAAAAAAATTATAAGAGCAACTTTTAAAAATTCAGTTGGTTGTATGGTAAATGGTATTCCAGGTATATTAATCCATCATTTTGCTCACTTCATACTCATTCATATAATTAGCACTAGTAATAATAATATAATAGAAAATCAAAATATATGTTTTGAATATTTTTCAAAAACTGTATAATTAATTTTTGTCATTAATCATAAAACAATCATAAAAATAAATACATGTGCCATATTTCTAAGTACATAAAAATAGTTATATGAATTTTCTATAAATCAAGATGCTACCATTCTATCTGTTAATTTAAATGACGAATAAACAGATACACTTGAAATCATAATCATTCAAAAAACAACTAAAGCTACAACTGTAAAGAATAATTTGTAATCAATATTTTTTTTCATAGATTAGTTTTTTAATTTATTTTATATATAGTGTAGAAAAATTTCAATAAACAATAATATAATCAAAGGAGTAAAATCAAATGGTCAAAAAACTGTAGGTATATATTTTTTAATATATAAGTAAATAGGATCTATTGTAGATATTAGAAATTTAGGTCTAGATAATTTCATTCAAAAAAGTCTTAACCAAGAAAATATTATATCTACTATAATAAGTAAATATATTAAATACAAAAAAATTATCATCATATTAATTATTATATTCATTTTTTTATTTTATATTATTAAATCAGTCTTGCGCTGCTTTTTCTTGTGCTTTTTTCTTGCTAGATCAAGTTCATTTCCCTATCATTTTATCTCATAGATAAACTCATACTTCAAATGTTTTATCGTGATCAAGTCAACTTTCACTTAATACAATGTAGTTTGGAGTAATTTCAAATACAGCTTGAGCATGTTCTTGTATAGTAGTTTTGTAATCTTTTACTAGATTATTTTCTATTATATCGTTTACATATGGATATATATTTTTATTTATAAATATTGTTGCTACATCAATTCACAAATCTATGTAAATAGCACCAATAATTGATTCTACTACATTTGCTAGTAAGTAATCATTTTTTCTTCCTCAAGTTAATTCTTCTCATTTTCATAGCACTAAATAATCAGCAAAATTAAGATTTTTTGCTGTTTTTGCTAGATTTGTTCATCTAACTAAAGCACTTCTAATATCAGTTAGTTCTCATTCTGTTTTTTTTGGATAATCTCTGAATAAATTATTTGTTATTACTAATTCTAATACTGCATCACCTAGAAATTCTAACCTTTCGTTATGTTCTGGTGTATAATCAGGTTTTTCATTTACTACTGATCTATGAATAAATGCTAATATATAATGTGATATATCATTAAATTTGATATCTAAATTATTTAATAATTTTTCAAATTTTTCCATAAGAGCCTCACTGTGAATGGCTTTTTTCTTTACTACCATTTTGTTAAATTGTATTTAAAATAATATTGAAAAAAATTAAACCCGTTCCTGAATCCTAATTAACTAACTTAAGACACAAATGGCTGAAGACATCTGTCCCAAAAATGTATTTTCCTTCTTATAAACAGAATAATTAGCTTTCTGTTTATAAAATATTTTTTCATTTGCTGAATCAATACCTATAAATAAGATATAGAGAAACAAAATTTTTAATTTTTTTAAATCAATATATTAAAAATAAAAAATTTAAAACTAATAAGACATTTTCTTAGCTTTAAACTTTTTATTTTCTATATTCATATATTAGTATTTTTATCAAAAAAGTAAAGAAAAAACCAAACATTTTTTTGTTTGGTTTTTAATTAATCAAATTATTTAATAGAAATCGTATTCAAATTTATTCTATTATTTCAATAAGTTACATAAGTGTTATAAATTCACTTGATATATAGTGATATTATTTGAGAATAACTAGCTAATCAGTTGTTTTTTGTAATTTCCCATCAATCTTCAATTATATTATATTCTCAACCATTATAATTTATGTAAAATTTAGGAATAAATCATTCTGGAATTGTAAAAAATGCTTTTACTTTTTGATTTGATGTAATCGTTACATTTGAGTCAATTGATTTTTTTATTAATTGTTTGAATATATTTGATTTTTGTATTTTTCAGTTTGCATCAATGTATTGAAAATATCACTCATAATATCATGATGGTATTGATAGAATAGTTGTCTTGTACCCTCCTCTTGTATTTGATCATTGTAATTTGAATTCTTCCCATTTACTAGATAATTTGATACAATTTTTTGAGTTGATACAAAAACTTATTTTATTTTTTGCAAGTTGGGTATTAGCTATAATTGTCAAATTGTTATTTCCACTTATAATACTATCAGCTATTACAGTTCAACTTATATTATCTAAATTATTATTACTTGTATTATCAGAAATACTTGTTAAAGCATTATTAGGATATACATAAAATACTTGACTATTATATTTAATATTTCAATTACATGTATTATTATTACTAATATAATGGTCACTTCATTTGTAACAATTATATATAGCTATTCTTCAATCTCAAGCTTTATCCCATACATATCATATTAATTTATTTGTATAATTATAAGTAATATATCAATCAACTCAGTCTCATCACAAATATAACGCTTTAGTTCAAGCAATATTTTGATTACTTATAATATATATAGAATCTATATATTCTCATTGGTGAGTTACTATATTAGTTGTAGTTTTTGAAGTAGAATATTTTAAATAATATTTCCCAGTTTTACTATTATAAGTTCTAAATAAATACAACTTAGAAAAATTATCTATATTATAAATATTAGATGAATTATTGTTAATACTACCGCTAGTATTTGATAAATTAAGCTTTAATAAATAACTTAAATCACATCTAGAAGATTTGTCACATTTCAAAAAATAATATTTATTATCCATTTTGAAACAATTTGTTCTATCATAATTACTTGATGTTAAACTGAATTGTTTTGACATATCTATACAACTATTTTCTGAAATATGTGATCATGATATCAAGTATCACTTATCTAATAATTTATTAATCTTATCTTTATCTACATCTTGAATTGCTAGTGCAGAACTAGAGAAAAATATACCAATAAATAGTATCAAAACTATATGAATAAATAATTTTTTGCTTAGCATAATATTATTTTAAATGTTAAAATTATATATATTATACAAGCTATTATATCAAAAGCAAGTGAAAATATTGTAAAAGTATTTTTTATAATACTATTATATTGAACAAATCCCACTGTCTTGCAGACATCCTCCTTAGTACGTGTCCAGTCTTTCCCGCTAAAGACGGGACTCGTAGCTGGAAGGGGGATTTTTATAATTATATTATTCCACAAAGGGCTGAAGCCCTCTGTTGACTATTATTAGTTTTTTAGTTTATCAAAAGAATGCTTATCTTTATGTTAATTGAAGTATTTTCTTTCTCAAATGAAGAAATATCTAATTAATTATAAAAAATATTTACAAAAATTTAAAAAATAAATATACTAAAATAGTAATTGAAATATTTAAATAAAATAAGCAAATGAAAAACTTTTTAGAAAAGAATTATAAATGGATTTATATATTATTGGTAACATCATGACTGTTATTATTGATAAATCTATGGATGTTACCAATAATATATAAATCCATTTATAATTCTTTTCT
>JAUXPL010000057.1 GCA_030683605.1 Candidatus Altimarinota bacterium | reverse complement strand
GCGGGGACTCCCTTTTGGCCCTAAAGGATACACCTTCGGATAAAAAGGGAGAAATTTCTTCCTTTTCCAAAGGAAGTACCGAGGTACGAGGGGATGGATTAGAAAAATATACCACATTTTTTCCTTAACTTAATGGCATTGTTTTAAAGGTCGTCGAAACTATTAGCTTCATTATTATTAATGAAGATATTTCATATTTTTATAAAAGAAAAGACCTTTTTAAAGGTCGTTTACTGAAACTATTAAAACAAGATAATTAAAAAATAATTATCTTGTTTTCTTTTTTGAGTTTCATTTCTTTTATTTCCTTTATAGTTTTGTTGTTTTTTCCATTTATAAACCTAATTACCTCTGAAATATTGGCTTCGCTAAGTCAAATAGTAGAGTTTCAATTACTTATAAAATAAATATGTCTGATTATTTCTTTTTGTAGTAGGGTAGATAGGGAATTGAAGTCTTCTATGTAGAAATATCCATAAATTTCTAGAGTATTTATTTGATATTTTCAGCTATTGAATATCAATATTCATTGTTCTGTTAAGAATTTTTCAACTTCATTATCTATGAATTGTTTCACTTCTACTAGGTAAGAAATCAGATTATTTATATTTGTTTTATAGTTTGAGTTTATGTCTGCAAACTGAGGAATAATATCATGTCTGAGCTTGTTTCTAGTGATATCTGTGTCGAAATTCGTATTATCTATTTTGTATTCTAGATTGTTTGTGTTTAGGTACTCTAATATATCTTTTTTTTCTATATTGATAAGTGGTCTAAGAATTGCTCATGATTTTTCTGTCATATTTATTAGTCCAGTCAATTTGCTTCCTCTAGCTAGATTGAAGAAAAATGTCTCTATTTTGTCATCTAAATGATGACCTGTGATGATTTTCTCAGCATTATATATGTTAAGTATAGCATTTAGGAATGCATATCTCTTTTCTCTTGCTAATTCTTCTAGTGATTTACTAGGATACAATGCAGCAATATTTCTAATATCAGCTTCTGCTATTTCTACTTTAAATCAATGTTTTTTTCATAATTCTTCTATCCATTTTTCTTCTTGGTTTGCTTCTGGTCTCAGTTTGTGATTGAAATAACATACTACTAAATTGTCTTTGTAAGTTGTTTCTAGTATTTTGTACAACAAAAACATACTATCAGGTCAAGTAGAACAAGCTAGTATTATTTTTTCATCTGGATTGTAGTATTTTCCTAAAAAATCTTGAATATTAATCATTTACATTTTATTAAAAATATTTATTGTATTTTATGTATTTTATATTAAAATCAAAATAAATTTCTTTACTCTATAATTCCATACATATGCAAGATATAAATATTACAAATATAGATGAATATATTTCAAATTATCCAATAGAAACACAAATAATTTTAAAAAAAATAAGAAAAATTATACATGAATTATCTCCTAATTTATCAGAAGCAATAAAGTATGGAATACCTACTTTTGTATATAATAAAAAAAATCTACTACACTTTGCTGCATATAAAAAACATATTGGTTTTTATCCATCACCGTCTGCTATATCACATTTCCAAAATGAACTAAAAGAATATAAGCAATCAAAATGAACAATTCAATTTCCATTTGATAAAGCACTAGATTATGAGTTGATAAAAAATATTACAATATTTAGATTGGCTGAAGAAGTGCAAAAAATATAATAACAAAAACACTTGTAAATATTTATTAATATGTATAATTTGTACTATATATTAATAGATTAATATATGAAGTTTTTAGTTTATTATTTAACTATTTACTTATGAAATATAATCACACTCAAATAGGGGTTTTAATGATTATTGTATTAATTGCAATTACTTTTTTGTTTATTTATATTGTTTATTTGAATTGAGTTGAATTTTATTCATTAACATCTATGATATTAATTTTTCTTATTTTGTTGAGTTTTTTGACTTTGAATGTAAATATAGATGATGATGCCTTGAATATAAAATTTTGATATTGATTATATACGAATAGCTTTTTATTAAAAGAAATAGAATCTGTAAAAGTGGTTAAAAATCCTTGGTATATATGATGGTGAATCAGATTTTGGTTTTGGCCTAAAAAAATAATTGTATATAATGTTTCATGATTTGATGCAGTAGAAATAGTATTAAAAGATGGTAAAATATATAGAATTGGTACAGATGAACCTATACAATTAGAAAAAGTAATAAATGAAAATATAATCAAGTAAAAGACACTGAAATAAATACAGTGTCTTTTTATTCTATCTAATAATTGTACCAATATATATCATGAACAAAGTTATAGCATAACCTAAAACAGTTATCTGAACAACTCTACCACTTTTTCTCATAGTGAGAGTTTCAAAAAATATAAATAATTCAATTATTGATTCACGAACCCAAGTTCCAGATTCTTTTTGGTATCCTACAAGCTCTATTTCACTACAAGTAAAAACAGTGTAGACAGTACTTAATAAGAATATTGGTCCACTTAACATAATGACATTAAATAAATATCTGTATTTTTTATTTTCTAATATATCTTCTATTTTTTGAGTAAAATATTCCAAATAATAATCAAAATTCTTTATAAAAAAATATAATGAAGTCACTTTTATTTCTCCTTTTTGTTTTAATTTTGTAATATATTTATACTTATTATATTAAGTAAGTCAATCTAGATATAAAAATAATTTTGCTAAATATTTTTTGATAAATATAGTATTATTTAATAATTTATAAATAAATAGAATGCAAAAATATAGTTTTAAGAATGATTATAGTGAATGATGTCATGAGAGTATATTAAAGACTATGATGGAGTCAAATTTGGAGCAACATGAATGATATTGACATGATTATTATTCAGAAAAAGCAAAAGAATTTATCAGAAAAAAAATAAGGAATAAAAATAGTGATATATATTTTGTTTCTGGATGAACACAAGCAAATTTGATTTCTATTTCTGCTGTTCTAAAACACCATGAAGCGATTATAGCTGTGAAAACATCACATATTTCTCTGAGAGAGGCATGAGCAATAGAAGCAACATGACATATGATAATAAATAAACAAGATGAAAATGGTAAAATCACAGTAAAAAAGATACAAGAAGCACTAGATATTATAACTATGCCTGACCATATGGTTAGACCAAAGCTAGTATTTATATCTAATAGTACTGAAATATGATCTATATATACTAGAAAAGAATTGGAAAAAATATCATTTTTTTGCAAGAAAAATAATCTGTATTTGTATCTAGATTGAGCTAGATTAGGATCAGCTCTTGCATCACCAAACAATGATATGACTATAGAAGATATCTCAAATCTAGTAGATATGTTTTATATATGATGAACTAAAAACTGAGCATTGTTATGAGAAGCAATTGTTATAAATAATAATAAAATGAAAGAGGATTTCAGATTTCATTTAAAGCAAAAATGAGCTCTATTAGCAAAATGAAGATTATTGTGAATACAATTCTATGAATTATTTAAAGAAAATCTATTTTTTGAATTAGCTGAGCATATTAATAATATGGCTATGAAGCTAGCTAATTGAATTAAGGAAAAATGATATAAATTTATGCTAGAACCTGAATCAAATCAGATTTTTCCAATATTATCTAATGAATTAATAAAAAAACTAGAGAAAAAATTTATTTTTTATATATGGGAAAAATGAGACAAAGAATCAGTTGTTAGACTTGTAACATCTTGGGCAACAAGAGAAGATAAAGTGGATGAGTTTTTAAATGAATTATAAAAAAACAAAAATCATATGATTTTTGTTTTTTTAACTTATCTTAGTTATTTTTACATCTCAATAGCTAGTTTTTAATGACATTTTTCATGCTGCTATATTTTTTGTAAATTCGCTTATTGAATATGGTCATACTAATGCTCTACGTCAATAAGCATTTATAGTTACAGATAAATTGTCTCAGTTTACATTTAATCATTCAATTATTCAATTAAGAGGTATTTCAAAACCATACTCATTATTTCATATTTTAATCACATTATTTCCTTTGTATAATATTTCTGAATTATTAGATAATGTTACACTCTCTACTTTTGGACTAATATTTTGTTGAGATTTAATAGAATTATTCTGTCTTATTTCATTATTTTGTTTTAATTCAGTTTTTAGTGAATTACATGCATTTTTTGCTTCATTTGTAACAGCACTACATTCGTTTTTGTAATTTTTATCAGCTGTTTCTGAAAAAGGAGCAATATCTTGTTGTACTGTTAAAAATTGTCAGATTTTCTTTTCAAAGCTAAATAAATTTCATCTATAAATATTTGATAAAATATTATTAAAATATTCATTGTTTAATTTAAATCATTGATTTAATAATACTCCATTTTGCATATGAGTATTTAAAAAAGTTTCTAATTGTTTTGCTTGAGCTGTAGTTGCTTTGCTTTTTAAAAAATCTAGTAATTTTATTACTTTATCTTTACTCATTTCTCAGCTAGAATCAGCTAATATTTCATTCTCTGATATTGGTGTCTGATTGTTATTCTCGATTCCTGACATAATTTATTATAATTGATAAGATAGTACAATTTTATCATAGTTATACATTTGTGTCAAAAAATATAAGTTTTTCATATATTCATAAAATGTATAAATTAAAAAAAAGAAACAAAATTAAATCATTTTGTTTCTTTTTTTGACGAATTCTAGGAATTCATCATCGGGTGCCACTTTGTTAAGTATTTCTTTTCCGCATTTAGCGCATTTGTGCTTTATCATATTTCACTTGTTTTTTTTGTAGTCTATATCTATAGGTTTCATTAGTCAGTGACATTTTGAAGCTCTATCTCATGGATAATCTTCATCTAGATGTTTAGAATACAAACAAAAAGGACAGTGATTTCTAGCTGATCATTCTGGATGCTCACTTATCTCTTTTTCACAGTTTTCACATTTAAAACTCTCATTTATCATTTTAAATCACATCTTTCATTTTTATTTTATAAACTTTCTGAGTAGTTTTTAAATCTATCTAATATAGATTGCCATCAAGCTTTTTGTAATTCTAAGCTATGAATATCTTCAGCATCAAAAGTTTCAGTTATTATAGTTTTATCTCAAATAGATTCAAATATCAGTGAAACTTTTCTTCATTTTTCTATGTAATTTTCTCAGTATTGCATATCTATAATAGTATAATCGATATTCTTTTTATCTATTATATTAGTATATACTCATTCTAAGTCAAAACTCATAGATCAATCTCTTGCTGCCATAGTAGTACTAAATTTTCATCCGGTATTTAAATCATTTGATGCTTTAGGACATGACCAATCATCTCAAGCAAAACACCAATTTACAATATGCTCTGGATTATTCCATACTTCCCAAGCTTTATCAATATTTTTATTTACCTCAATGGATATAGTTATTTTAGTCATAATAATATAGTTATAAATATTAAACCAATTTCTCTAGTTCACTTAAGTATTTATTTTTATCTGTTGCACTTCTATCTATATTTCAAAAAACCGTGAATGATTTTTGTTTCAATCCACAAAAACCTATCCTATTCATATTCCAGAAAAATTGTATATGTAAAATTATTTTATAAAAGAAGCTTGGAGCTCATGAAGTAGCTATTATTCTAGCAGATTTTCATTTCAATAATCATACAGATTTACCGTTTTCATACTTAAAAGCAAATCAAGTCAAGAAATTTGAGTCTATAAAGTTCTTCATAATAGCAGGACAATCTCACCACCAAATAGGGAATACGAATACTAGTTCATCTGCCCATGTTATTTTTTCTTGAATTTTTTTAGTTGTTTCATCTAAAGGATTTTCTCACATAACTTCATATGATAAAAAATCTTGCTTCAAATCAGTTCTATATAAATCAAGTATTTCAACAGTATCTCATTTATTAATTGATAGTTCTTTAAATTTGTTTGCAATAGTATGTGTAAAAGCTTTAATACTAGGATTTGCAGTAATAATTAATTTATTCATTTATGATTTTTAAGAAATAATATGCTATTAATTTACTCATCTATATCAAAAGTCAATTATTTTTATACAAAAATATAGCAATTTTACATTGCTATATTTTTGTATTTTTTATTTCATTTAAAAAATTATCCAATATTTCATCTTCAATTTTACATAATCTTAAAAAATTAATATCTATTATATTTTCTTCTAGTTTTATTTCATCATTTTTAATCAATCTATTATATCACTCTATAAAATATATTCATCACTTCAATAATAATAGATTTCATCTATCATCGTATATATCTATTAATCATAGCAATGTTTCCTCTCATATTTTTTTAATATATCATAATACACGTCAATGAAATGTTAATTTTGTTATTTTATCAAATAATCTATCGTTAATTATTTCTTGATTTATTGTATCAGCTAAATCGCAAGTTCATAATTTACTAATAGTATTAGACTCAATTCTTCAATAAGGTAATATGAATATATTATTAGTTTTTATTTTACTAAATACATTGTTTATTTCGTTTTTGTCTCATTTTAAAATCAGTTTAACAAATATTTTATACAAATTGGATAAATAAAATTTATCATAATCTTTTTTTGTATTTATATCAAATAATTGCTTTACTAATAATAAATTTTCAATATTTTTTTTATCAAATTTTTTATACAAAAATAATTCCTTTTTTGTATCTGCAAAGCTTAATATTTTATCAATGTCTTTCTTTTGACTTTTTTTATAATCAATGTATATATCCCTAAGATTTTTTCTTGTTAGTATTACATTTTCTTCTGTAATACTTGAATTTATAATTTTCATTTCAATTTTATTCATTAATATTTTTTTGATATTAGCTTACTAGGTTCTTTTAAATTATATCACAATTATTCACAATAGGCAAAATAATACCAAACTTGTTAGTTTAGTATTATTCACATAATATATATTTTGTTACTTTTGTAATATATAGAGTATTATTCAAATTACTGATGTTATTATTCATATCAACCGCAATCTAAATACTACATTTTCTTCTGACCGACCTATTGCTTCCAAATGATGATGATATGGTGCGATTCTAAATACTTTTTTACCATTTCTAAGTTTTTTACTTGTTAATTGTATTATAACACTTAATGTTTCTAATATAAAAATAGTTCAAGTTATAAATAATACAAATAGAGTATTAGTAAGCATAGCTAGGATTCATAGAGTAGCTCAAAGTGATAGACTTCATACATCTCACATATAAATCTTAGCAGGTTTTACATTGAACCATAGAAAAGCTATTAATGCTCATACTATTGTCATACATAGAGTAGATAACAAAAATAATCATTGATCAAATGTTATATATGTATATATTCAATATGAGAATAATAATAATCATCATGCAAGTCAATCTAATCAATCAGTAATATTCACACTATTTGCCGAAGAAATTATTACTAATATGAATAGTGGAATAAAGTAATATCAAATTTTTATTAATTCACCAAATGGATTATTAATTCCTCTAATGAAGTTTCAAGATGAGTCTGTAATATTCCATCATAATTTATAATAAAACCAATATGCTCATAATGCAGCAAAAAATATTAATCCAAGCATTTTTACTCTAGCAGATATTCATTTAGTTTTACCTATTCATTTAGCATTTAAATAATCATCTATTAATCATAGAAATCAAACACTAATAAGTGTAAAAAGAGGTAAATAGGTCTCACCTCTATCAAATAGTGAATTATTTATATATCATAATTTTTGCAGTAAAATACTAACAATAACCATAAATATTACCACAGAAATAATTACTATTCATCACATAGTTGGTGTACCAGTCTTTTTTTTGTGAAGTTTTGCAAACTCTGTTGCTTTTCATATAGTTGCTTCTTCTCTGATTTGTTTCCCTAGTTTTATTTTATTTATATGATTTATAAATATCGGAAATAATACTAATCATACTAAAAATGTACCTATTCCAAATGCAAATATTGATAATAAATATGAATTCATTGATTTTTTTTAAATTTTAAGCACGATAAAATTAAGTGTACATAGTCTATAAAAAACTGCTTATTTTACAAGTTTATTTTTAATAATTATTCTTACTTCAAAATAACTATGAAATTATTTCTCATAGTTATTTTATTAGTATTTTTCAAAATAAATATTAGTCTCATCTACTCATAATGAAATCAATTTTTCAATTGTAGAATCTATCATACTTGGCATTCAACAAATATAGAATTCTTTATATATTTCTACTATTTCTTTATTTAGATAATCTGTTACATATCATTTTTTTGTTCATTCCGATTCTGCTCTACTTAAATATATTTCATAATCAAAATTTGAATTATCTTTTTTTAAATTATTTAATTCAGTAGTATAGAATATATCTTTTATTTCTCTTAATCAAAAAATAAGTTTTAATCTTGTATCTAGTTCTTTATCGATTGCTCAGATTATTTGGTTGTATAATGGTACCAATCATGTACCTGTTCATATAAATAGTTTGTTATTACTGTTTTCTTTTAGTACAAAATGTCATGCAGGTCATACTCATCTCAGATTAGTTCATATTTCTTGCTCACAAATATATTTACTTCCTCATCTACCTCATTCATCTAGTTCCCATTTTTTAATTAATAATACTATGTTTCTTCAATCTTTTTCAAGTACTGAATATGCTCTTCATCAAATTTTGTCCAATAGAAATGTTACAAATTGACCAGGTTTCATATCTAATTCATTCTCTCATTTGAAAGTTAATTCATATACATTGTCAGTTAAATTTATTTTTTTTATTAATTCAAATTTTTGTATCATATGTGTATTTATAATAATATAATACTACTATAATAATAATTTTTATTAAATCTCAAAATAAAAAATAGTTAGTGTAGACCACTAACTATTTTTATAGAAAACTTGGAAAATTATGTAAATAATGTCCTTAACACTACACAGTTAAATACTGCTACAATCTCCTTATTTTCATTACCTCCGTTAATATTCATTTCAAATAACAAAGCATTATAAAGATTTTTTCTATCTTCTGCTTTTGGGAATTCTTTTTTTAATTCAATTCTTCCTCCCACTTTTTTTGCTACATTGCGTTTAAAATCAATGAACATTTTTCTTTTAGTTCTTAGTAGAGGTTGCATAACTAATCTCCTTTTTATTTGTTTATATGGACCTCTAATATAATGTTATTCGTTTTTTTGTCAAAAAAATATGAGATATTTATCGTCTAATAAAAATAAATTTGATTTATTATATAAATAGTTTATAATTTAATACCTATTAAAAACAAATACAAAATACATTTTTTAAACAAAAACAAAATGGAGTATATTAATGAAAGCTAGTATAAAACATGAAGATAATTGTTTTGTTGCTATTGAAGAAAATTATGCATTAAATCTGTTATCTCAAAAGCTTGAATACAAAAAGATTCTGCCGATTATAAAAGATGTTCTGGCTGATATGGATCAAATAAATGAATTAAAATCTACTTTTTGTTTTGCTTCTCATGATGTAGTGAACATATCTATTCATGATAAAAATTTCTCCAGAATACATACTCACCCAGATAAAGAGGCGAGATGGACGATTAGTGGTATAGGATATTTTTTTGTTCCTATTGGTTCTATACTTCTCAAGCTGGAAGTGGAAGTTGGTGATTTTATTGTGATTAATTCAGGAATTAAACATTGGTATGAATTTCCTGATATTGAAGATAATATTCATGTAGTTATTCGTTTTTTTGAAACTGACGATGGTCGTACTACGAATTATCTAGACTAAAACATGAATTAAAGCATTAAGAAGCATATAAATTTATATGCTTCTTAATTATTGACAATAACAATATTTCAGTATAATATTTTTACTTTCTAAATATTGAAAGTAAACCATTTACAAAAACAAAAAATATATCTGAGGTGATATATGAAAAAACATCAATCAAAAAAGGCTTCTATCGACAAAAACCAAAACCAAAAAGGTAAAAAATCCGCTAAAAAGCAGGATTCAAAAATGCAGTCTCAAGGTAAAATGAATCAATCCTTTACAAATAAAGGTAGACCAATTACTACGACTGGTTCCCGTCAAAAAAAAAGGAAGTAACTATGTCTTCTGACACTAGTAGTATGTGCATCCTTTTCTCATAATTTTTATGTAGGAAAGGATGCACTCTTTAAAAAATAAAGCCATTTTGAGGCTTTTTTATTTTGACAGAATTTCGAATATTGATTTTTTAACAAAATATACTTTAATATATTTGACTTATTTAACTAATATTCTATTATAAAAGTAATTATTAAGTAAATATAAATTATGACAACTAAATTAAATATTATTGATGATTCAAATATAGCTAAAATAGATACAATTCCATTGGATAGTAATGGAAATGACACAAATCACCAAGTATTAGATATTCTATCATCAGGTGTAAATATAAATCACCAAAAAATTGAATGATTATCACAAGATGAGATAGATTTTTTTCATAGTAAAGATTTGTGAAATATTTATTCTGCTTGATCAAATTCTAGAGAAGTATTTTATCCACTTGTAAAATATGTATATAATCAATTAAAAAGTGCTAATATAAATATTCATAATAATCAAGATTTAATAGATAAATTACTTTCATGAGATTGTGAAAAGTTGCATCATGTATTTCGTTGGTGAGGTTTTTGTTTCACTGAAATACAACAAAATGAAATGAAAGCATTAGTTGAAAACTGAGATTTTACTAAAGAATCATGGTCTAAATATTTGGATGAAGATGGTAAAATAAGATGAAGAGTAGTGTGAGATGGTGATGTATTTGAACATCAATTATGACAATCTAGATTAATATCTGAGTACTCTAAATATGATTTGTTAAATATTGTTCCTAGTAGTAATAATTTAGAAAGTGAATGAATAGTATTTACTGTAAAAGATTATTGTTGTTTACAAGTATTGTGATTAGTTCATGATGCATGAGAATTATGAAACTGAGATGTACTTTATGATAATAAAGTAGTAAATGATGTAAGAGCACATGAAAAACAAAGCTGAGTAGAAATAATAAATAGTATGAATATACCTGATGAATTAAAATCTAGTATTTTAGAAATATATGATATAGATTTTGATAAAAATCATTATCTAAAAGCATTGTTTTCATACTATGAAAAGATGTCATATGTAACATGAGCAATAAATACTTTCAATTTGGTATGAACAGATAAAGAAATAATGGAATCTAAATGATTGATACATAATGTATTAAAAAATCAAATAATTCCTATGATAGATATAGCTAAATGATGAGTAGATAGTTTCAGATTGAGAAGTATGCATCAATTCTTATTAGCAAATGCTGATAATATAACAAAAATGTTTGAATTTATAAGTGAAACAAATTATAAAACTTGAAAAATAGAAGATGATAATAAAATGGAATTAGCATATGAAGTATGGCAATTATTTAAACAGGATTTTATAAAAAACCAAAATTAATTTAATCCCTCCCCCTCGTACCTCGGGTACTCCCTTTGGCCCTAAAGGATACACCTTCGGATAAAAAGGGAGAAATTTTTAAATTATGCATTAATATTTAGATTGTATCATATAACAAAACTTTATGTTTTGTTTTTTTTGTATTATAAATATAATCAAAAAAATATTATTAATAACTGTCAATGAATAAATTACTTATAAGAATAGAAGAAATCACATTTAAACTAGATGAAGATGAATCACAATTAAAAAACAAAATAGTTAATCTATTATGAATAAAAGATTCTGAATTACTTAGTTTTGAAATAGTAAAAAAAGCAATAGATTCTAGAAATAAATCAAATATATTAATAGTATATTCTGTAAATCTGGATTTGTGAAACAATGATGAATTTTTAAATAAAAAACATAATCCTAAAATATTATCAAATATAAAAAGACACAAAATCAGACTCATAGAACCATTTATTTATGAGATAAAGCAGATAGATAAAACCAAGTTAAAAAATAGACCAGTAGTCATAGGTACTGGACCTAGTGGTCTTTTTTGTGCTTTGCATTTAGCATTGGCATGAATGAATCCAATAATATTAGAAAGATGAAGTGAAGTAAATAAGAGAGTAGTAGATGTGCATAGATTTTTCACTACTGGAGAATTAGATTTGAATTCAAATGTACAATTTGGAGAATGATGAGCGGGTACTTTTTCAGATGGTAAACTGTATACTTTGGTCAACGATCCTAGAAGTAAATTTGTATTTTCTGAATTTGTAAATGCTTGAGCTCCTGAAGAGATTATTTATAGTGCTAGACCTCATATAGGTACTGATAGACTTAGGTGAGTAGTGAGAAATATTAGGAAAAAGATTATTTCATTATGATGAGATATACGTTTTGATACTATGATGACGGATTTAGAAATAGTAGATAATAAAATAAAAGCTGTAATAACAAATACTGGAGATAGAATAGTAACTGATGATTTGATTTTTGGAATATGACATTCTGCTCGTGAAACATATGAAATGCTATATAATAAATGATTTGATATCAAACAAAAACCATTTGCAGTATGACTTAGAATAGAGCATCCAAGAGAATTAATAAATAAATCACAATTTTGAGATGCTTGTCATCATATCAAGCTACCAACAGCTAGTTACAAATTAGTGTCACATCATACTGATAATCGTAGTGTTTATAGTTTCTGTATGTGTCCTGGATGACATGTAGTAAATGCTTCTAGTGAAGAGTGAATGCTTACTGTAAATGGTATGAGTGAATATGCTCAAAATAGCATCAATTCCAATTCTGCACTATTAGTAAATGTTATGCCTAGTGATTTTTGAAGCGATCATCCACTTGCAGGAGTAGAGTTTCAAAGAAAATGGGAAAAAGCTACATTTATAGCTGGATGAAGTAATTATAATGCACCGGCTCAATTGGTATGAGATTTCTTAGATAATATAGCATCAAAAGAATTAAAGAGTATAAATACAACATTTAAACCAAATCTGACAATGACAAGTTTGAATTCTTGTTTACCAGATTTCGTGATAAATGCTATTAGAGAAGCATTACCGCTACTAGATAAAAAGATTAAATGATTTGCAGATAGAGATGCAATATTGATATGAATAGAAGCTAGAACTTCTGCTGTTATCAGATTTACTCGTGATGAAAAATGCGAGTCAAATATAACATGAGCATACCCTACATGAGAATGAGCATGATATGCATGATGAATAACTAGTTCTTCGATAGACTGATTGATAGTTGCTGAGAATGTGGTGAGGAAGTATGTGTAGTAAGTAACAGACTACTCCCTAACCACCCAGCTACGAGTCCCGTCTTTAGCGGGAAAGACTGGACAGGCTCTCCTTACTAAAGGAGGGGGGAACTAAAACAAAGACAAAACAAACAAAAAAGGAGGAAATAAATACCCTCGTAAGCTAAGTTTTACGGGGGTATTTGTCGTGATTGTAAAATATACAAGATGAATTAAAATATACTTCCTATTGTCAGGGAAGTAATACTAGGATTTCAATTACTTAATAGATATTTTATTTTTAGATAAATTACTATTTATATTTTACTTTTTTTCTATTTCTCAAAGAATAAGCTTAATGCTGTTTTTAGAACAATTTCATGCTAAGAATTCGTCCCAAGAAGGTATTTGTACAAAAGCATCTCAAGTATGTTTTATTCAATTATCATGTTCATGTATTTTATCAATTTCTTTTTCTGCTTCATTTAGTTGGCGAGTTACTCAGAGCTTATCTTTTAAAATTGGATTTTTATTAATTAATTTAAATATTTTATCTATATTTTCAATATTTTCTAATGCATTTTCTATATATATATTTGAAGTATTTCATCTATCAAATACTGATTTTATATAATCACTTTTTTTAGCTATTTCTTGTCATTCTGATGGTAATTTAGAAATATTATTCAAAATATCTTCTATTCATTTTATTGCATTTAATGCATTTTCGATAAATATATATGAAGTATTTCATCTATCAAATACTGATTTTACATCATTACTTTTTTTAGCAATTTCTTGTAATTCTATTGAACATGTGGATAATACTTGTTTAAATGAATCCAAATTTTTCTCTCAATTTTCAATAAATTTACATTGATTAATTATTGAATTAACTTTATCTCATACTTTCAAACTTTCTATATTAATAATTTCAGTTTTTTCTATTAAAGTATTTTCAATGTTATCTTCATTATTATCATCACAACCTGATATAAATATGCTTCAAGCTAATAATCAAGCATATCAAATTTTTTTTAGTCCACTATTCATAAACAAATATTAATTATAAAAAATATAATATATTTAAAATATTACAAAAGTCAATAGTTATTATTAGGATTTGTAGGAGAAAAGTTAAAAATGGTATATAGTAAAGAATTCTTTTTATAATTTATTAAGTATATTCAGATTTATAATTACATTTTCTAAAAATCTTTTGACAATATAAATAATATTCTTATAGTGTATATATAACACTTAATTATTAATAATAATTCTGATAGTTATATATTTTTTTAATCAACATATAGTGTAAAAAATACATTATAAAAATTAAATATATATTGACAAATAAAATACAGTATTTATAGTATAAAAATTACTTTTTAAAAACAATATATGAGTACAAAAAAATGACTAATTATAGTAGATTATCAAAACACATTTGGTGATAATGCATACAAATGATCATCAAGAGAATTATATGTAGAACATGGTGAATGTTTAGCTGAATCAATAAATCAACAAATAGATAAAACTAAACAAGAATGAAACTTGGTTTTAGCTAGTAGAGAAATCCACTCGGTATGACATATGTTTTTTGCTTCAAGTTATAAAAATAAAATGCCAATAATCAAAGCTTCAACAATAGATTTATCTAAATGATTACTAACTTCAAAGGAAATAGAGCATTGGACAGATGAAGAAAATTGATTAACAGCACTAGCGAAATTTAGTGTAGAAGAATTGAAAGCAGTTGTAAAATCAAATGGTTGAGAAATAATATTATGGCCAAATCATTGTGAAGAAAATACTAGATGAACAGAATATCACCCAATGCTAAATTCAGGATTAATAGATATAGAAGTAATAAAATGACAAAGAGTAGACGAACATCCATATTCAGCATTTTGATGAATTGATGACAGATGACTAAGTCTAGAAAATAATCTTGAACAAAATGAAATAAATGAAATAGATGTTGTATGATTAGCTACTGATTATTGTGTAAATGATACTGTTATAGATGGATTAAAAATCTGATTAAAAGTAAATTTGATTTTATCATGATCTGCAGGGGTTTACCCATTATGAACTTATCAAGCATTGAAAAATATGGAAAAAGCTTGAGCAAATATACTACAATAAAAATAACTTTAAAATATAATTCAAAAATATGAAATCAAATTTATTATATAGACCATCTGATGTATTTTCTGTTGCTAGAGATGAAGCTGAAGTAGATAATCTACTAAATAATGATATATACAAATTTTTGATGCTTGATTTTATACTAGCTCATCCAGAATATAGTAATATCAATGTAAGATGGAAAATGAAAATCCGTAACAAAGATATCAATATCGCAGATGTTATACCACTAGATGCATTAAAAGAACAATTTGATGCAACATCAAAAATAAAATGAGTAAGTCAAGCAGATATTTCATTTTTAAGATGAATGCAAAATCCAACTTGAACACAACTTTTTAGAGAAGAAACACTTAAATTTTTGCAAGATTATAAATTATCTGATTATAGTGTTGAAGCAGATTGACAAGGTTGATACGATGTTGAATTTACTTGACCTTGGAAAACATCAATAATGTGGGAAGTATTAGGTTTAAAAATTGTAAACACTCTTTATTTATACCACTATACAAAAAAAGAAAGAATAACAAATGTAGAATTTGATGAAATAATAAATAATACTATCAGAAGACTATACGAAGATGTAAAAATATATAAAAATAATCCATGAGTTACACTTTCAGAATTTGGTACTAGAAGAAGTGCAAGTACAGATATACAAAGAATGGTAAATGAAATATTAAATGCTAAATTACCATGACAATATATGGGTACAAGTAATGTGATGATAGCAAGAGAGATGTGAAATGCTAACCCAAAAGGTACAAATGCACATGAGCTTAGAATGATTCCTACAGCACTATTAGATGAGCCACAAGAAATAATAGATACTATGTATGATATTGATAGAAAATGGTGAAAACATTTCCCATGATTAAGTATATTATTACCAGATACATTTGGTACTACATTCTACTTTGATCACTGTCCGGAAGATATTGCTATGGCACATAATGGTAACAGATTTGATTCAAAAGACCCAAATATTTGAATACCAGAATATGAAAAATTTTTAGCTAGGTTTTGATTAGATCCAAAAACACATGTAAGAATTCCAAGTGACTGATTAGACTCAAAAACAGTTATTGATATTTACAATAAAAATAGCCATTATTGACCAATCACATTCTGAAAATGAACAAATTTTACAAACAACACAAAAGGTACTTGGCCTAGAGAAAAAGAACCTCATGGACCATTTTGATCAATGTCTGTAGTTGTTAAGCCATATGAAGTACAAAGACCAGATGGTACTTGGACAAAATGTGTAAAATTGTCTGACAATCCAGAAAAAGCTATGTGAGATGAAAGAGTTGATTTATTTAAAAGAACTTTTTGAGTTGCTTGATTTGAAAATCATGAAGTTTTAGTTTAATATAAAAATATTATGAATACAAATGCTATTAATCTAGGACAAATTCAAGTAGAGGCTGGTAGACCAGACTTGAATATGCAAAAAATAAAAGAGCAAATAATAAATACAAAAAAATGATGAATATTGATAGTACCAGAGATGGTAATACCTGGATACATGATTTGAGATGATTGGTTATATGAATCATATATTAAACATATAAACGAATTCAATGATGAATTAATAAACTTATCATGAGAATATGGTATTACTATTGTTTGGTGAAATATAGTTTATGATGAAATGAAGAAAAATGAAGATGGAAGCATTAGAAAATACAATGCTGCATATTTAGCAAGTGAATGAAAACTATTAAAAACTCAATACAAAACTCTACTACCAAACTATAGAATGTTTGATGATAAGAGATATTTTCATAGCTTAAAAGACTTAGTAGTAGAACAAAATCTAGATAATAAAGCAGAAAGTATTAGAGAAAAACTAGAAGCAGAATACAAACCAGTAGAAGTACTTATAGACTGAGTAAAGACTAAAGTATCACTTCTAATCTGTGAAGATATATGGAATGTAAACAATGATTATGCTGTTGATCCAGTAGAAATGACTAAAAAACATAATACTGATATGATAGCTGTAGTATCTGCTTCACCATTTGGACTAGAAAAAGCCAAATTCAGAGATAAATTATTAAAAATTCAAAGTGAATGAACAACTATTGCATATGTAAATCCTATCTGAATCCAAAATAATGGTAAAAATATTTTCAACTTTGACTGAGGTTCTAGTATTTATAAAAATTGAGAATTCATTAGATGAATAAAGGATTATTATGAAAATAAATCCAGCCCTCACTCGCAAAATGCTCTCCCAAAGGGCGAGGGAATAGCTACAAGTTCTGATATTTTTGAATTAGAACATTTGGAAGAACCAGAGCAAATATTTAATGCTTTGATATATGTAATAAAAGAATTTTGGAAACAAAACTGATGGGAAAAAGCATTGATATGATTGAGTTGAGGTCTTGATTCAGGTTTGGTTGCTACACTTTTGGTATTTGCACTAGGAAATGAAGCTGTTACAGCATTAAATATGCCAAGCAAATTCAATTGAGATACAACTAAGTCTCTAGCTGAAACTCTAGCAAATAATCTAAAAATTGCTTACAAAATATCTGATATGGAGAGAATGATAGAAGCTCAAGTACAAGACTATAGAGATTTGACATGAGAAGAACCAACAAGTTTCGAAATGGAAAATATATATGCTAGATCTAGGTGATCTAAACTCTCAAATATGGCTCCAAAATATGGTCCATATACTAATAATTGAAATAAAGATGAAATAATTACTTGATATGCTACTTTGTATGGTGATGTAAACTGAGTAATGGCTGTAATATGAGATTTGAACAAAGAAGCAGTTAGAGATGTAGCTAGATGGATAAATAAAAAATATGGAGAAATAATTCCAAGTGAAATGATAGAAATGCAACCAGCAGCTGAATTATCAGATGAACAAAATGTAGATAACGGATGATGAGATCCTTTTGATTACAAAGTACTTAGAGGATTAAATAGAGCATATATAGAAAATAAAAAAACTATAGAAGATATATTGAAAATGATTGATGATAATAATCTAGAACAATTTTTGTGATTGGAACTATGATATCTAGATGAAGTTTTTGCTACAAGTGAAAAACAAAAAGATGAAGCAAAAAAAATATGGAGACTCAAAACAATTAGTTATTTCAAAAGAGTACAATCTCCACCTATTCCAACTATTACTAGATCTAGTTTTGGTTTCGATAGAAGAGAAGCGCAAAATAAGCCTTACAATTGGTAAAAAAATAGATTAATAATTAAAATATTATGAGTATATTAGATAAAAGAATAGTTCATCCAGGAAAATTCGTCAACAAAGTAGAAGTAGATAATAAGAATCCAGACTGAAGTGTAACAACTTGGGAATGAGCTTATAGAACAGTAAACAAAGAAGTAGTATGAGTATTAGTAGAAAACAAGGAAAAATGAGTATTTGTACTTGTAGAGCAATTCAGACCACTAGTAAATGCTAGAGTGATGGAAATGATAGCTTGACTAGTAGATGAATGAAATACTCCTGAACAAACAGTAGAAAAAGAAGTAAAAGAAGAGACTTGATATATAGCTGAAAAAATAATGTATTTGTTAAAATGACCAAAATCAGCATGACTGACAAATGAAACTGCAAATTATTATTATGCTGAAGCTTCAGGAGAAAGATGAGAGCAGGATTTATGACAAGCTGAACTAAGTCTAGAAGTAATAGAAGTACAAAATACTATTTCTGATTTGTTAAATCTATGTCTAGAAAAAGAAAAATCTGGAGTGTTAGTTTGTCCTAGTATATGGTCAGCAGTATGAAGAGCTCAAGCAATGTGAGTACAATTTAAAAAATAATTCTTAAATATGAAAACTATAATAACTCATCCCAATTTTGATTATTTATGAGATAAAATTGCTAATGACAATGTAGGTAGGATTATAAAAGCAAAAGTAGATTTCGAATCATTTGCTGATGGATGGCCAAATATATTTGTAGAAAAGGTAAAAGAAATAATAGAGCATAAAGATGTGACTTATATATGAGATTTTTCTAATCCTAGAGATTTGTTTTTTAATTATGCATTAATAAATTGAGTTATAGATTATTATGCTGACAAAGTAAGAGTTATAATGCCTTATTTTCCTGTATGAACTATGGAAAGAATAGATGAAAAATGAGAAGTCGCAACAGCTAAGTATTTCGCAGATATTATGAGTAATATACCAAGTGGTAGAATGTGAAAGACTAGTATTCATGTATTTGATATACATGCTTTACAAGAGAGGTTTTATTTCGATAGTACAAAAGTGAATGCTGAAATGCATACTGCGATGCATTTGCTAGACGAAGTAATCAAATGAAAGGTTATATGTTTCCCAGATGAATGAGCAAAAAAGAGATTTGGTAAAGAGTTTTCCAACTACGAAAAAATTCTATTATCAAAAACAAGAAACATTGATGAAAGAATAATCTCTATAAAAGAGTGAAATCCAGAATGAAAAGATGTGGTTTTGATAGATGATTTGATTCAAACTTGATGAACTCTTATCAAGTCTACTGAAGAACTTAGATCAAAATGAGCTAAATCCGTATCGGCATTTGCTACTCACTGAGTATTTCCAAATGACTCATTATCAAAACTATTATGAGTAGTAGATGATTTATTAGTTACTGATTCTATACCTGCAAATATTACTAGAGCTTCTGATAAAAGCAATATGCAAGTTTTAAGTCTCAAAAGTGATATAGAAAAATTAATACTTAATGGTTAATGTATGGAAAATATAGCAATTTATTGATGAAGCTTTAATCCTCCTACAAAACAATGACATTTTAAAGTTATTGAAGGAGTTCTAAATAATACTGATATAAACAAAATTATAATCACTCCATCATGAGAGAGAATGGATAAAAATCATAATATATCACATACTTATAGAAGAAAAATGATAGAAGTATTTTTGGAAAAACTAAAAGAAAGTTGATTAAATACTGAATTGGATATGTATTTTTTTGAATGAAAAAACAATTGAAAAACGACTACTTTGAAAGAAGAAAAATATTTTAGAGATAAATTATGACTATCTCCTACATTTATTTATGGTACTGATGTGATTGAAAACATGCATAAATGGATAGGGAATAGTGATAAATATATAGAACAAAAACTTAAAAAGATTTTTGTGAATAGACCATGATATGATTTCAATCCAATTAAGTATTCTATTGATAATTATATACTATTAGATATTCCTGAAATAATAGATATTTCAAGTAGTATAGTTAGAGAAATGATAAAAAACAAACAATCTGTAAAAGATATACTTGATTCTGAGATACTAAAAATAATTGATGATAATAATTTATATATTTAAAATGTTTACTTTTTTATTTTAATTGTATAATATACACATATTTAATATGTAATAATGAAATATATGGAATCACCAATCTTGGCTACTGATGTAGTGGTATTCAATATTAGAAAATGAAAACTAAAAGTATTGCTAATAAAGATGAATAAAGAGCCATTTGTATGACTTTGGGCATTGCCTGGTTGATTTATCTGAGAAAAAGAATTATGCCTGGATGCAGCTCATAGAATACTGTATGAAGCTTCAAGTGTGTCTGATTTATATATAGAACAATTGAAAGTTTTTGATGCAATAGACAGAGATCCAAAAGCTAGAATAGTATCAATCGCACATATGGCAATCATAAAAAAAGATGATTTGAGTATCAAGACAAATGATAGCTATAGTGATATTGCTTGGTTTTCAGTTGATGAATTACCTGTTATGGCTTATGATCATTTGGATATAATAAAATATTGATTAGAAAGATTAGAGTGAAAAGTTACTTATTCTACACTTTCATTGTCTCTAATGCCAGAGAAATTTACACTATCAGAGTTGCAAAGTGTATTTGAAATAGTATTAAAAAAGGATTTAGATAAGAGGAATTTTAGAAAAAAATTACTTAAATCATGAGTTATAGAAGATACAGGTGAAAAAAAGACAATAGGAATTCCTAGACCAGCTTCACTATTCAGAGCTATAAATAAAGATTTAGAATTTGTAGATTTGTTATAATATAAGTATATGTATCTAAAAAAATAAACAAAATAAATTGTTTATTTTTTTTATTTGAGTATAAATTAACAATATTATTTTTAATAATTTTTATGCCTAAAAAAATATATCTAATAGACTGAAATTCTTTTATATATCGTATGTTTTTTGCATTACCTGAATTTGCTACAAAGGATGGTAAAATCGTAAATGCTATTTTTGGTATGGCGAAGTTTTTCGTACATAGTCTAGTAACTCAATCACCTGATTATCTAATATTTGTAAAGGATGCAAAATGAGACAATTTTCGCCACAAACTATATGCAGATTACAAAGCTACTAGAGACAGGATGCCGGATAGTCTGAGAACACAGATTTGTGATATAGAAAAGATGATTTGATTGATGTGAGTGGATATAGTAGAGGTAGATTGATACGAAGCTGATGATGTTATTGGTACACTAGCGACTAAACTATGACAGGATAAAGATAATCAAGTATTTATACTTTCTGGTGATAAAGATTTATACAGTCTAATAACTGAGAATGTATTTGTATTTGATACTATGAAAAGAATGGTTTTCAATCCAGAAAAAGCTAGAGAAAAATTCTGAGTAGAACCTAAAATGATAATAGATTATTTATCTATAGTATGAGATACAGCTGATAATATTCCAGGTATAGATTGATTTGGCCCTAAAAAAGCAGTAGATTTGATAAATACTATATGATCAGTAGAACAAATATATGAATTGATTGATGAATTTTTTCTCCCTTTACCAAAGGGAGTACCCAAAGGGGGAGGGGTTTTATTGTCAGAAAAAGAAGTCTTAGTTATTTTAAAAGAAAAATATTGAGATGATAATAGTAAAAAAATATCATGATGTTTTAAATGAAAAACTTTTGAAAAATTAATAGCTTCTAGAGATGCAGCATTTTTGAGTAAAAAACTTGCTACAATCGAATTAAATATCGACTTAGATGATCATTTACTTATAGATCAAATACCTGGTGATGGAATTATTAGTAAGAAATTTGATTTAGCAGATTTTAAATTCAAACCAGACTTATTATTGAATCATGACGTAAGAGAATATTTCAAAAGTCTAGAATTTTTCAGTCTGATATGAGAAGTAGAAGACATAAAAATAAAAACTTGGTATGATTTATGAGTGAAAGTAAAAGTAGTACAAAACAAAGAACAATTGGAAGAGTTATATGAGAAAATAACCCATCCCCCTCGTGCCTCGGGTACTTCCCTTGGAAATGGAAGAAGTAAAGGAGGGGAAGCTCAAAGAAAAATATGTTTAGATACAGAAACTACTTCACTAAATATTATAGAGGCAGAATTAGTAGGAATAAGTATTTACATAGATGATGAGAATATTTATTATATAAACAGATTACATAAATGAGATAGTGTAATGGATGATGATGTAAAAGATTTTTTACATAAATTGTTTGATTTAGATATATTGATTGTTGGACACAATTTGAAATATGATTTAGAGATAATTTATTTATTTCTAAATAAAGAATCAAGTAAGAATTATATAAATAAATGAAATAATTCTTGACAGATGAGCTTTGGAGTATAGAATACTAGAACAATATATCTATTCCTATCCTGAATCCTTTCACATAAAACAACCTCACCCTAACCCTCTCCTTAGAGGAGAGGGAAGGAGTGTAGCCTCCCTCTCATTAAGGAGAGGGAATTCAAGGGTGAGGTTGTTTTATAGAGGGAATTCATAGTATTCTACTGATAGGATAGGAATAGTATTTATTAATTTAAAAATTAACTAAAAAATATGTTTAAAAGAGTGTTTTTGTTTCTAATTACAAACTTTGCTATATTAATAGTTTTGTCTTTTGCGATATTTATGTTGGAGAAGTTTTTTGGTATAAATATTAGTTGATATGCAGGATGAAATTATACATGATTATTGATATTTGCATTTATATTTGGTTTTGGATGAGCTTTTATAAGTTTGTTTATTTCTAAGTGGATGGCAAAAAGAGCTTATTGAGTACAAGTAGTATCAATTAGTGAGTATTATAACCTAGATCCTAAGCAAAAAGTAGTATTTGATGTAGTTAAAGATTTAGCAGAAAGAAATAGAATAGATATGCCTGAAGTATGATTTTATGTATCTAGAGAGCCAAATGCATTTGCTACAGGTGCTTCAAAAAATAGTAGTTTAGTAGCTGTTTCTAGTTGATTACTAGATATTATGGATAAAGATGCTATAGAATGAGTAATAGGTCATGAAATGGCTCATATATTGAACTGAGATATGGTTACTATGACATTGATGCAATGAGTACTAAATACTTTTGTAATATTTATATCTAGAATACTTGCATGAATAGTAGATAATTTTTTAAATGGTGAAGAAGAATCGCAAGGACATTCTTGGGCTTATATTTGATTATCAATGTTGTTTGAAGTGATTTTTGGTATACTTGCTTCTATGATAACTATGTGGTTTTCTAGACATAGAGAATTCAGAGCTGATGCTGGAAGTGCTAAATATGTATGAAAACAAAAAATGATTGCATGATTGGAAGCATTAAAGAGAATGCAAAATTTTGCTTCAGATGATGATAGTAAATTAGCAACGATGAAAATCTCAACAAAATGAAGATCAGGACTAATGGCATTATTTTCTTCTCATCCAGCTTTGGATGATAGAATAAATGCACTTAGAGAATTGAATGTATAAAAAATATTGACTAAACTTACATTTAAATTACAATCATTACTAGTTACTAATAAAAAAACATATGAAAAATATTACTACTACATCTTTATTATTACTTTTAGTCAATAGCTAAGAGTAGTTTTTTGTGTATAATTTTTTCACAAACTCTTAGCTAAAACTAAGAGTTTTTTAATGACTTAATTATAAATATATGAACAAAATACAAATATTTGATACTACGCTTAGAGATGGAGCACAAACAGCGTGAGTAAATATGACACCAGAGAAAAAGATAGCAATAGCTAAAAAATTGGACGATTTTTGAGTAGATATGATAGAAGCAGGCTTTTCTGCTTCTTCGGTTGGAGATACAGAAGCTATTAGGGAAATATCTAGAATCGTTAATGCTAGAGTATTTAGTTTAGCTAGATTAAATGAAAACGATATTAACTCATCATATGATTCTCTACAAGATTCAAAAAATAGATGAATACATACTTTTATAGGTACTTCACCTATGCATAGAGACTTCAAACTAAAAATGACTCAAGAACAGATATTAACACATATTCATGAAAAAGTAGCTTTTGCAAGAGCCAAGTTCAATCATGATACTGATATGATAATGTTTTCACCTGAAGATGCACTGAGAACAGAAAAAGATTTTTTGTTTGAGAGTATTTATGCAGCAGTTAAATCATGAGCAAATATAATAAATATTCCAGATACCGTATGATTTGCTCAACCAGGCGAAATTTGAGAATTATTTAATGAATTTACTTGGGAATTCCCACATATAGATTTCAGTGCACATATGCACAATGATTTATGAAATGCTGTTGCAAATAGCTTGTCTGCTATCAAAAATGGATGAAGTATTATTCAATGAACTATTCCACCAGCATATTGAGAAAGAGCTTGAAATGCAGACTTGATACAAGTACTGATGAATATTATTAAGAGACCTGATATTTATGATTTCGAATTAAATCCTTGACTAGACATGAAAAAAACTAGTGGATTAGTACAGTTTATATCAAATAATATATGAAAAAGAATATCAGATAATCATCCTGTTACTTGATGAGATGTATTTAGACATAGTTCTGGAATTCACCAAGACTGAGCAAGTAAAAATAAATCTACATATGAAATCATCTCACCAGAAGAAATATGATACCAAATAGAACAAAGTTTTGTACTCACAAATCAGTCTGGTAGAGCATGATTAAAAAATGCTATAAGTGTGTATTTTTGATTAGAATTGGATGATGCTAAATTAAATGAGGTTTTTGATAAATTTAAGCTAATATCTACTGATACTGGTAAATCATTTATTACAATAGATGATATTAGAAATATAATTATATCTAGCTGAGTTGAATTGAATAGAAATATAACAGTGGATAATTATTTTATAAATCTGGATAATAATAATTCTTCTGCATCTATAGAGTTAAAAGTAAATTGAGAAATCAGAACATGTATGGCAAAATGAGTATGACCAGTTGACTCTATCTATAATGCAATCATAAAAGCTACTAATATGACTGATATAAATTTAATCGATTTCTCTATTTCAGCACTATCATCTAGTCCATCATCTGAAGCAAAAGTATCAATCAAAATAGAGCATGATTGAAATGTATATGAAGAATATGGTCTAGATAAAGATATAGTAAAAGCCTCTATTATAGCTTTTGTAAATTGTTTGGATAGGATAAAAAATGATTAAAAGATATTGTATTTTTTCTTGATTTTTTATAAAAACTACATATATTACAATTAAGTAAAGATATTTTAGTTTATAAATCTGAGGTGGAATCCAGATTTTAAGATATATTTTACAAAAGTAAATACTTCGGGTGGAACCGTCCTAATATATAAATTTATAGGACCCTGAAGGCAATAATAATAGAAATTGCCTTTTAGGGTCTTTTTCTATTTTAATTTTTTTGAGCCTCTTTCCCCTGATAAGGGGAGAGAGAATTTATGCCCGCAAGGGAGGTATCCTGCGGACAAGAGAGAGGTAATTTAAAACTTAATTATTGTCTTATGAGTAATTTTAATATGAAAGATATAGTAAATCTTTCACAAAACAGATGATTTGTTTTCCAAGGTAGTGAAATATATGGTGGACTTGCTAATTCATGGGATTACGGTCCTTATGGTTCTTTATTAAAAGAAAATATAAAAAATCTATGGATTAAAGAATTCGTACAGAAAAGATCAGATATGATGCTTCAAGATTCTGCAATTCTTATGAACCCACAAGTGTGGGTGGCTTCAGGACATGTAGGATGATTTAGTGATCCATTGATAGATGATAAAAATACAAAAGAGAGATTTAGAGCTGATAAATTATTAGAAGACTTGATAGAAAAATCTGTAGATTCAGGACTATATTTACATGATAAATATGGTGTAACAAATCTGATACCAGAATCATGGTCACTAGAAAAACAAACTGAAGTAATGAGATGAGAATGAGTTAAAAATCCTAATACTTGAGTTGCAGGAGATTGGACAGATGCAAAGAAATTCAACCTAATGTTTAGAACATCTCAATGAGTAACAGATGATAGTTCTGCTACAATATATTTGAGACCAGAAACTGCACAAGGAATATTCGTAAACTTCGCTAACATATTGAGAAGTAGTAGGAGAAAAATACCTTTTGGAGTCGCTCAAGTAGGTAAAGCATTTAGAAATGAGATTACTCCAGGTAACTTCATATTTAGAACTAGAGAATTCGAACAAATGGAAATAGAGTATTTCTGTGAACCAGGTACTGATTTGGCGGAACACGCTAGATGGAAACAAGACTGTATGAATTTCTTGACGAATAAAATAGGTATCAGACCAGAATCACTTAAATTCAGAGATCATGATGCAGATGAATTATCACATTATTCTAATGCTACTACAGATATAGAGTTCAAATTCCCATTTGGTTGGTGAGAATTATGGGGTATAGCTGATAGAACTGATTTTGATTTAAAAGCACATATGTCAGAATCAAAGCAAGATTTATCATATTTTGATCCAGTAAATAACAAGAAATATATACCATACGTAATAGAACCATCTGTATGATTAACTAGACTATTTTTGGCTACACTTATAGATGCCTATACTATAGAAGAAAAGGATGAAGAAACTAGAACTTATTTGAAACTAGATCCAAAAGTAGCACCTATAAAAGTATGAGTTTTACCAGTAGTAAAAAAGATTTCAGACATAGCGAAACCAATATATGACCAATTGACAGAAGATTTCGTATGTGAATATGATGATGTATGATCAGTAGGTAAGAGATATGCTAGATTTGATGAGATAGGTACACCATTTTGTGTAACTATTGATAGTAATAATTACGATGAATGAAAAGTAACTGTTAGATATAGAGATAGTATGGAACAAGAATTGGTAGAAATAAGTAAACTAAATGAATTTTTAAGAGAAAAATTGAGATAATATAATATTATAGGGTTAATTATTTGCATTATTATAAATAAATAATATAATATTTATATATTTACTAAAATAGTGAATTTATGGAATTAATTTTTAAAAATAAGAAGTTAGAAGATATTTATAATTCTTGAATAAGTAGAGAATTTTCAAAGGAAATTATAATAAAATTTATACAAAAAATAAATATACTCAAAAATATTTATTTAATAAATGACTTAAGAAATTTAAGAAGCTTAAATTTTGAAAAATTAAAAAATTATAAATATTGAGATTATTCTATTAGAGTAAATAAATGATATAGAATTATTTTTAATATTATTTGAAATGAAATTAATATTATAGAAATAACTGAATTAAATAATCATTATAATTAATTTATAATAAAAAATTATGAAAAATTTACTTTATGTACAACATCCTTGAGAAGTTTTAAGAGAAGAATTAGAATTTAGGGGAATTACTTGAAAACTTTTTTCAAGTGTTATTTGAAAGTCAGTTTCAGAATTATCAGAATTATTGAATAAAAAAAGGAACTTAACTGCAAAATGGGCTATTTTGATTTGAGAGGCACTTGGTATTTCACCAGAATTTTGGTTATGATTACAAAAAGATTATGATTTAGCATATGAAAAAGATAAAATAAGAAAATGAAGCTTAGAAAAAGTAAAAAATAATGCTATAATTTATTGAATATTAGAAAAATCTTAAAAAAATCTGCCAATTTGGCAGATTTTTTATAACTCGATTTTTTGTTCAGGTTTTGTTTCTGTATGTGTAGTAGTTTCTGTAACAATATTATTACTAGCTTCTATTTCAATTACTCAATCTTGAGTTTGACTTGATTTATCTGCTAGTTTATATCACACTATAGGGAACATTATGAATGGAATTAATAGTAATCATATTGTAGTTCATGCTCATCTACCACATCTCAGTGAAATTGCATGGTATAGTTTTATAATCATTACTAACATATATATTATGGCAATAATTATTGTGATTCAGAATGTAACAATTCATAATATTGTTCAAACTATCAATCAAATCAATGGATAAATTATGTATTGTTTAATTGGTTTTTGTCAAGCTGTTGTATAACTATATAATTGCAAAATAGGTACAAAAGATAACCAAGCATATTTTTCTCAGAATTTTTTATTTATATTATATAATCACCAAGCAGATAATAAGTAAAATATAATTTGAAAAATCCTTCATACAGCCATATAAGTAGCTATTCAACCATTTGACATATAATCATTTAACATATTTAGTTCTCCCATAAAGTAAAAATAAAGAAATAAATTGCGATTATTAAACTTTTACATATTATTTATTTATATTTACAAATCAATATTTTTTAATTTTTTATTTATGTTAGTAAAAGCTTGAGTATTAGATAGAATTGAGCAATCATTTTGAATAATAAAAAGTAATTTTTTAGATTTTTTTATTCCATTTTTTGTATATAATTTTATTTCATTTTTAGTTATTTGGGTAGCTGTTTTTTCTTTTTGATTAGGTGTAATATGATGATTAGATACTACTAGTATAGACCCATTTGTGATATTAAATAATCCAAAAGTAGTAATCCTGATATCAGTTTGAATGATAACTATGATTATTTATTTGTTATTATATATACCTATTTTGTTATGATTAATTAAGTCTATTAAACAAGCAATAAATTGAGAAGATATAACTACTAAAGATAATATTATTTACTGATTTAAAAATCTGACTAATTCATTTAAAACTTATTGGTATATTTTTGCATATGTTGCACTTATCCCTTCTATAATATTTATATTATGATGAATAATGTTCAATGCTTCATATTTTTTATGAGCACCGGAAAATCTTAAAATTATATGATGAGTATTTATGTGAATAAGTGTTGTCTTATTTTTAGCATATTCAATTTATAGATGATATAGAGCTAGTTTTTCTATTTATTCAGCAGTAGATAATGATAGTTTTACAAAAGATGATTTTATAAAAACACTAAGTTTTACAGACAATAAATGGTGGAGAATATTTTGAAATTTTTTACTATTATGATTAATTATATGACTATTGACTTCATTAATTGGTGGAATATTTTCTGCAATATCGTTAAGTAACAAAATAGATACTGATTCTATTAAAACTATAGAAGATATAAAACTATTAGCATCTAATTTCTCTATTGTTACACAAAGTTTATCATGATTTGTGAATACTATTATTTCTACGATTTGAAAAATATTTGTAATAATTTTTACTTATTTATTCTATCTAAGACTTAAACAAGAATCAATGTGAGCACTAGAAATAGAACATTTATCAGAAGCAGTCCAAAAGCCTGTTAATAATGAAGAAAATAAGAAAGAATTATAAAAAAATAATAAAAAACTTGCCAAAAAGATTTAAGTATATATTATGTATATAGTATTTATAACTTAAGTCTTTTTTTATGGATGAAAAAATATATTTAGCAATGTTGCATGCAATGTGAATTAATCACAAAAAACTACATATTATATTTGCAGATAATGATGATTATAAGATATTTTATGATAGTTTGTCAGTTGATATTTTGAAGTGATACGATTTTTCAGATAAACAAATAGAGTATATTTTGACTGAAAAAAAATCAGTAAAAATAACTGATATTCAGTCAAAATTATTATCTAGAAATGTTGAATTAGTAACAATAAAAGACGATAAATATCCTGAATCTATGAAGCAATTACCTAATATACCATTTTTGTTTTATTTGAGATGAGCCATAGATAACTCGCCCAAGTTTTCAGTTGTATGATCTAGGAAAATCACATCTTATTGAGAAAAAGCTATAGAATCAATTGTGTCTGAAGTATCTGATTATTTTACTATAGTATCTTGATGAGCTACCTGATGTGATACTAAAGCTCATGATGTAACTATGAAAAGATGAAACAAAACATTATCTGTAATATGAACATGAATAGATATAGATTATCCTGTTTCAAACAAAAAATTATATGATGAAATATCAATTAGTTGAGGATGAGTTATATCAATATTTCCAGTAGGAGAGGTTTGAAATGCATACAATTTCCCTATTAGAAATGAGATAGTAGCATGATTATCTGTTTGAGTATTAGTAGTTGAGGCAAAAAATAAATCATGAACTCTTATTACATCAAATTTAGCTCTTGATTTATGAAAGGATTTATTTGCAGTTCCATGAGATTTTTTTAGATTAAATAGTGAATGATGTAATGATTTGATTAAAAAATGATTTGCGAAATTGGTTACAAATTCAGATGATATTTTGCAAGAATATAATATATCATCTAAAAATATTAAAATAGATAGAAAAAATATATTTTTTGATGATATACTAGAAGAAAAGTTGTACAATATTTTGATACTAGAAAGTCTATCCGTAGATGAGTTATCGATTAAAATTTCTCTAGATGTTTCTACTACTAGTTTTAAACTTAGCTTATTAGAGATAAAAAAATTAATTAAAAAAACATATGGTTGAAAATATGAAGTAAATTAATTTTTTAATTATTTTATTTGATTATTATAAAAAAATTCCTAAAATAATAACATACTTATTTTTAATATAAATAAAATTATATGGGAAACCTCTTTTTTATTAAACTTGAAATCTACATATTTATTCTATCTTTTTTATATTTATTGTATTATTCTAGTACAAAATTTTATGTTCTATATTTTAAACTAAAGAAAATAATTAGACCTGAAAAAATAGAAAATACAAAGAGTGCTTTAAATAAAGTTAGTTTAAATATTGATTCAAGAGAATCTATAGTAAACAAATCTGATGATACCAAATTATCACAAGAAAATAAAGATAAATTAACTGATATAGTTAAAAGGGTAAAAATTAATACAAGTAAGTGATTTTATGATTTTGCAAAAAATCTAATTGTTGAATGATTAAGTATTGATAAATTTAATAAAGATTTAAATTTTCAATTAGCAACAATATATGAAAAAGAAGGTAAATATTTAAATTCAGAATATATATATAGAGATTTATTAGAAGTAATGAAGGTAGATTATGAAGTAATGAAGAAACTATGATTTGTTTTGGCATTACAAAACAAGTTTGAACAATCATTAGATATATATGAATCAATACACAAGAAAAAAATGGCTGATGATGAAGTAATTGATATATTAGCAGAGTTAGCATTTAATATTCAAGATTATAAAAAAGCACTAAAATATTCTAATTTATATTTAGTTTCAAAGCCTAGGGATGTAGATAAATTATTTATAAAGGCAAAATGTTTGGATGAAATGAGAAAAACACAAGAATCATATATTGTCTATAAAAGAATACTTGAATTACAACCATATAACACAAAAGTAAAGGATATTATAAATGATTACGAATGAGTACATTCTTAGTTTTTTAACATTTTTATTTATCATTATTTAAACATAAAAATAAATATAACAATTTACTTTTATGTTTTTTTTTGTATTCTATATTATATTAATACTAATGATATATAAATGTTAAAAGTACCTCCACATGCATTTGAAGCTGAACAATCAGTACTATGAAGTATACTAATAGATAAAGATTGTTTTATCACTATTTGAGATATGTTGAAAGCAGATGATTTTTATAATGATGCGAATTCAACTATTTTTTCTGTGATATTTGATTTATATAAACAAAATAAGCCAATAGATTTGATTACTGTAAAGGAAAAATTAGATGATAAACAATTCTTAGACAAGATTTGATGAATTACATATTTAATAGAATTAACTGAAATAGTACCAACTACAGCAAATATATTTGAATATGCTCAAATAGTAAAAAATAAATCAGTACTTAGAAACTTACTTAAATGTTGAAATGAAATTATTTCTTACTGATATGATGAAGATAAGTCTATTAATGAGTTACTAGAAAAAACAGAAAAATCAGTTTTTAATGTTACTCAAGTTTTTATACAAAATAAGCTAGTACATATAAATGATATATTGACACAGAGATATGAAGAATTCGCAGAAATACATGAAAATCCTGAAGCAATAAAACAACATAGATTACAATTATGATTTAAGGATTTGGATCATAAATCTGGATGATTAAAATGATGAGATTTAGTTATTATTGCTGCTAGACCAGCTATGTGAAAAACAGCCTTTTGTCTGAACTTAGCACAAAATGTATGATTGAGTGGTAAAAATGTAGCAATATTCTCTCTAGAAATGAGTAAAGAACAACTAACAGATAGAATGATTGCTGCTGCAATGCAAATAGATAGTTGGAAACTAGCTAAATGAGAATTAGAAGACCATGAATTTGCAAAGATATGAGAAGCTATGGAAAAATTATCTGAAGCAAATATATATATAGATGATAGTGCTTGATGAAGTTTGACTGATCTGAAATCTAAGTGTAGAAGGTTAAAAATAGAATCTTGATTAGACTTGATAATAATTGATTACTTACAATTGATGAGTAATTGAAATAGTATGAACAGGGTACAAGAAATATCAGAAATAAGTAGGTGACTGAAATCATTAGCTAGAGAATTGAGTATTCCTGTAATAGCGTTGTCACAATTATCAAGAGCAGTAGAACAAAGACCAGATAAAAGACCAATAATGTCAGATTTGAGAGAATCTTGAGCTATAGAACAAGATGCTGATATGATACTTATGATATATAGAGAAGAGTATTATGATGAATTCACAGATAAAAAATGAGTAACAGAATTATTCATGAGAAAAAACAGAAGTTGACCTATCTGAACTATTGAATTGATGTTTAATAAAGATAGTCAAAAATTCGTAGATGTAGAAAGAACTATGCATCAACCAGATGAGTACTAAAAAAAGAAGATAAATATTACATTTATCTTCTTTTTTAATACTTTAATAACTTTTCCTTTTCCACAGGATACATCTTCGAATAAATTCTCCAGCTAAAGCTGGAGAGGCTCAAAAAAAATGTAGCCCCTTTCTCTTAAGTAAGAGAAAAGGATTTATCCCCTTGTGGGTGTATCCTTTAGGGTAATGCCATTAAGTTAAGAAGTTTTCTACTTAGGTTCTAATCCCTCCCCCTGCGGGGACTCCCTTTGGAAAAGGGAGAAATTTCTTCCTTTTCCAAAGGAAGTACCGAGGTACGAGGGGATGGATTAGAAAAATATACCACATTTT
>JAUXPL010000052.1 GCA_030683605.1 Candidatus Altimarinota bacterium | reverse complement strand
AGTTATTTCTTGAAATGACTTTATTTAGTGGTAATTTCTCTTTTAAAAGTTTATATTTTTCATTCTCCATAAAGTCTTCTTCTTGTCTCAATAAGCCTATTATCTTAACTTAGTTTGGTGAAAGTTTTAAGAATGCGAGTAAATAATTCAAAAAACTAGTACAAAAAATTGCCTATTATATAAGCTAATAAGGCAATTTTATCTGTATTTCAGATTATTTTTTATTATGAAAATAATAATTCAATTAAATAAGGAACGAATAGTTTATTATCCCAAGCTATATAAGCTATAAAAATAAGTAAAACCAAACCTATAATATAAAAAGTAATCTTATATTTTTTAATAATACCTAACATATGTTACTCCAAAATATTAAAAAATTAGTTTAATAAAATCTCATATATTATTATATTTATATAAAATCTATGATAATTCTAAACATTTATATTATAATGTAATTATTTAAAAAGTAAAGTTTTTTTTTTAAAATAACAAATCACTTGAATTTTTTAATCTATTTTCGTTTTCTACTCTTTGTCTCTCAGCTTCTTTCTTTTGATTTTCTTTATCAATATATTCTAGTTTTAGTTCATTAAATGACTTATTCAAATAGTTAATCATATAAGTAGTTTGTAATTTTTTTAAATTTTTTACATTTATTTCATATCATATTTTTTTTCATTCTTCATAAATATCTATACTATTTTGATTATAAATTTTTACTCTTATTTTTGTTAATCAGTTTTGAATATTATCTAAAAAAATGATTTTTTCATCTAATGATTTGTTAGCTATTCTTGTTTCTATTATTGATCTTATTTTTTTTGAATTTTCTCTTATTTTAGCTGTGTCTAGTCATTTTCTTTCTATTATTACTCAATCCATTATATCCCTACCTGGTCAAATAATATATCTAGAATTGTATATCATGGCGCTTGATCATCAAGCATCTAGATTTAATGCATCATTACATCAAAATTTAATTAGTAATTCTGGTAATTTTTCCAATTCTATAGCACTTACATATCATGTATAAATATTTCTATTTAATTTATCACTACAAATGAAATTTCTTTGAATTTTTGCCTTCATTTTACTATCTATTAATCATAAATCACTATAGTCTTTTATTTTACTTACTCAGTTTTGTAGTAATAATGGAAAATTAGCAAATCAATAATTTATTTTGTCTTCATCCAATCTATTTATTTTATCAGTTTGATATAAAAATGCTTTATCATTTTTATCCACACCAAAAACAACTCTATTTCAAGTGCTTGCTTCTGGTCATATTTTTATTCAATCTACATATCTTTCATTTTTTGTGAAATTTTTTCATCAGCATTCTTTATAACTAGCTGGGCAGAAAAATACTCAATTAACAGCAGAGATTCAGTTATTAGCTTCCATTAATTCTCTTAAATTAGTAGCCTTATAATCTGGATTTGCTCATATTTTGAATATGTAGTCAGGTGATAAAGTATTGTATTTTATTACTCTAAATTTGTATCAATCAATAGTTTTTTCTAAGTAGTTATTAGCAAAAGTTACTTGTGTAAAAATTATAAAGAAAAACACAGCTATTAAGGATTTATTAATCATATTTAAATTATTTAAGATTTATTTATTATATTTTAATCATAAAATTAAAAATATAAAGTAAAATTTAATTTTTTATATAATTGAATTTATTTTGCTTATTTTACTTTTATAATTATATTATTTATAATATATTACAAAAATAAATAAAAAAATATGAAAATAAAAGTATGTATGTGAAAAACTTGTAGTGATAGATTTAGTCAATATATAACAACTAGATTATTAAATGATAAAACTAGATTTAACTTATCAAATCTAGAAGTAGAAGATTGTATGTGTTTATGACAATGTAAAAGTGGACCAAATATAGTAGTTGATAAAGATATAAAAAATTATATGAATCCTGCAAAGGCATCTGAATTGGCTTTAAAACATAATAAGAAAAAGAAATAAAATGCAATTATATAATACTAAAACAAGAAAAATAGAAGATTTTAAACCATTAAGTAGTAGAGAAGTAAAAGTATATTATTGTGGACCTACAGTTTACAATTATGCTCATATTGGTAATTTGAGAACATTTGTATTTGAAGATATTGTTGTGAGAACACTTAGATTTTTGTGATACAATGTGAAAACAGTTATGAATATAACAGATATAGACGATAAAACTATTAGAGATTCTCAAATAGCAGGCGAAGATTTACTTACTTTTACTAGAAAATATACTGAGATATTTTTGAGTGATCTACAAAAATTAAACATAGTTCCAGCAGATAATATAGTACCAATTAGTACTTTAATGCCAGAAATGATCAGAATGATACAAACTATGTTAAATAGAAAAAATGCTTATCTTTGAGATGATTGAAGTATTTATTTTGATGTTAAATCTTTCAAAAAATATGGTAAACTAGCTAATTTAGATATGTGTTGTTTAAAACACTGAGCTAGAGTAGATAATGACGAATATGATAAAGAAAGTGCAAGTGATTTTGTATTATGGAAGGCATGGAAAGAATCAGATGGAGAAAATTTTTGGAATGAAGAATTTGAAATAACACCATCCCCTAGCTCCCTCCTTACTAAGGAGGGGGAACAAGTAGATAGTCTCCCAAAAAAAGAAAAAGTAATACTTAAATGAAGACCAGGTTGGCATATAGAATGTAGTGCTTGTAATATGAAATATTTCTGATCACAGATAGATATACATATGTGATGAGTTGATTTGATTTTTCCACATCACCAAAATGAAATAGCGCAAACAGAAGCATGTACCAGAAAGGAATTCTCTAGATATTGGTTACATAGTGGTCATTTGATGGTAGATGGTAAAAAAATGGCAAAATCATCAAATAATTTTTATAGAATATTAGACTTAGAAGAAAAATATCTTACCCCATCCCTAACTCCTCCCTTAAATAAAGGAGGGGGACAAGTAAGCTCAAGTGTATTATACAGAGCTATTAGATTATCATTTATGAATGCTAAATACAATAGTGAAGTAAATTTTACATTTGATAAAATAGATGCTAATATAAGTGTAATAAATTCAGTAGACGAACTAGTAAAAAATATTAATAGAGAGATGTGAAAATTAGATTATAATGCTATTGTTTCTAGGGATTTCAGAGAGGCTATGCAGGATTATATTCATGAGTATATGCATTATTTAGAGGACGATTTTAATATTCCAGAAGCACTTGTAGTTTTTCATAATTTTTTGAAATTTGCTAATACATGAATTAGAGAACAATTATTTTCTGTAAGTGAATTATCTAGTTTAATTGATATGCTTAGAACATTTAATCAAGTTTTGGCTATTGTTGATTTCGATGTTGTAAAAAACGAAGAAATACCTACTGATATAAATGAAAAATTGCAAGATAGAAATACAGCAAAAAAAAATAAAGACTTTGTTTTAGCAGATAAATTAAGAGATGAATTATTAGAATTAGGATACAAGATAGTTGATTCTAGAGATTGAAGTTATGTGGAAAAAATTTAATTTATAAGAAAAACAGATGTACACAACGATATTTTATACTATTTTATGACTTTATGTATTTGAATTTGTTTTATCAAAAACACTTTCTTATATGAATACTATGAATTGGACAAATGAATTACCACAAGAATTAGCTTGAATATATGATGCAAAAAAATATAGTGAATCTATGGATTATGAAAAAGTAAAACACAAATTTGCTACCATATCATGACTAATATCATTTTTTACTATGCTTTTGGTATTATTACTTTGATGATTTTGATATTTATATGATTTTGTATCATTATTTACTACTAGTGAATTAATTAGACCATTGTATTTTTTTTGAATAATAGTTTTTTTACAAACTATTCTTAGTTTACCATTTTCATATTATTTTACATTTGTAATAGAAGAAAAATTTGGTTTTAATAAATCTACTAAAAAATTATTTTTTATAGATACAATTAAATCAATCTTATTAAGTATGTGATTAGGTGCGATATTATTATTATTGATAACATGGATTTATTTAAAAACTTGAAATAAATTTTGGATATATTCTTGGTGAGTTATGACATTTTTCTCTATATTTATGATGATGTTTTATAGTAGTATTATTGTACCATTATTTAATAAACAAACTCCACTTCAAGAATGAGAACTGAGAACTGCAATAGAAAAATTTGCTACAAGTGTATGATTTAAGCTAGATAATATTTATGTAATAGATGGTTCAAAAAGAAGTTCAAAAGCAAATGCTTATTTTTCATGATTTTGACCTAAAAAAAGAATAGTTTTATATGATACACTTATTAATGATTTGACTACAGATGAATTAGTTTGAGTATTAGCACATGAAATAGGTCATTACAAGAAAAAACATACTATGCAAATGCTTGCTTTTAGTGTTATACAAACTGGAATAATGTTTTATGTATTGTGATTGGCATTGAAAATGCCTGAAATATCTTATGCTATGTGATCACAAACTTCTAGTTTTGCTGTATGATTAGTAGCTTTTTGATTACTTTATACTCCTATTTCTATAGTATTTTGATTATTATGAAACATATTATCTAGAAAAAATGAGTATGAAGCAGATGAATTTGCTTGAATAAATTTTAATCCTACAGATTTAAAAAATGCACTTATTAAATTATCTAGAAATAATTTAAGTAATTTGAGACCACATCCTGCATATGAATTTTTTAACTATTCACATCCTACAGTACTTAAAAGACTTTCTGCACTAGATAAAATAAAAAAGTAATATATTTTGTTTTAAATATAGTTTTTTTTGTTTTATTATTTTAAATATGCTAAAATATAATCATATTAATATATAAATTATTATTTGTGGTGGAAAAAATAAGAAATTATTTGTTATATAATAGAGATGTGTACGACAATATTTTGGATGATCCTAAATCTGAAATATGAAGATTTGTAAGTACAAGCCTTTTAGTATTGATTATTTTTTTTCCTATATTACTTATATTTGAAAGTATTTGAAATAATTCTACTAAATATAGTGTAGAGATATTTTATTTAGATGCATTTATTTCATCAGCATTTTTATTAGAATATGTTTATAGATTTATATGTGTTAAAGAAAAATTTAAATTTATTATATCACCTTCAAAGATAGTTGATTTATTATCATTTTTACCGTTTTTCATAGGATTAGTAGTAGTATGAAAATACTTAAAAATACTTAGATTGATTCGTTTATTTAGAATTCTTAGACTAATAAAAATTATACCTTTAACAGATTGATTTATTAAGTCTTTAAGAAATTATTCAGAAGAATATAGAGCTATACTTGTTTTGTATATTGTAATATTATTTTTAGGTTCATTTTTTGTATATTATTTAGAAAAGTCAATTATTTGAACACCATTTACTTCGATATGAAATTCATTATGGTGGTGAATAGTAACTATGTCAACTGTATGATATTGAGATATGTCTCCTATATCAGATTGATGAAAAATTATTTGAAGTATTCTAATATTTTTATGACCTTTAATCTTAGCTCTTTTTTGAGCTATTACAATTATGGTTTTTATGGAATCTTCGGAAAGTGAAAATATGCTAAATAAAAATACAAAATTAAAAGAGTGTCATAGATGTAGAACATTTAATCCTAGATATGCAAATTATTGTATGAAATGCGGAGAACCATATTATGTAAAAGTTGATTAAGAAATAAATATACTAGCTGTCAATTTGAAATATAAAATATTATTTTATATTTCATTTTTTTTTGTAAAATAAATAGGATATAAATTAATCAAAAAACTATGAAAAAACAAGAAATACAAAGTAACCCATCGCCTTTCAGGCACTTCCACCCCAGAGTGCACCCCAAGAGTACTTCCTACGGGGCGTCTTCTCTTGACTCTTTGAGTCAATTCACCTTGCCTTGAAAAGGGAAGAATTTAAAGGGATTCACCCTAGTAGAACTAATAGTAGTAACCACAATACTAGCAATTCTTTGAACAATTGCATTTATTAGTTTGCAATGATATAGTAGAGATGCTAGAGATAGCGCTAGAGTAAGTGATATGAGTAGAATAAAAACTTCATTAGAATTGTATAATATAGAAGCAGGTAAATATCCTGATCCAACAGAGGCTCAACCAATAACATTTAGTTGATGATTGGCATGGTATCAATGAATATTCTGAAATTCAACATTTATAAATGTATCAAAATTAGACAAAATACCAAAGGATCCAATAACAGATAAAGAGTATTCTTATTCAGTATTAAATACATGACAAGAATATGAATTATGAGGAATAATGGAATGAGATGAAATATCAATGAATATTGAAAAATGAATAATGAATAATGTAGCTTCATCTCCCATGATACATGTAAAGTCTTTAAGTGGAATAGGAGTGTTGAGAGGCACTTCAGCAGCGGAAAAAACAACAAAAGCAAAAATATCTGGAACTTATAATTGATTATCATTGAGAGTAAATGTAAATAATACTTCATATATATTAGCTATTCCAAGTATTACTTCATCAATAGACTTGAGTGTAGAAAATAATAGGAAATTAGAAATTATAATTCCATCAAAAGAAGTAGTATTAACAAATTATAAAAATCTTCCAAGTAATTATGTGAATTCAACATATAATTCAAATCCAGAAACAACAAATACAGAATTTGAAGTTACAAATTGAAATAATATATCAAGTGTAATATTGTTTGAATGAGATGTACAAAATCTAACAACATTAGAATTTATTACTAAATTACAAGAAGCATATAGTTGAACAAGTGTAATAAGTTCTAGATGAACAAATGAATTATTAACAGCAAATTTGTCAAATAGTGTAGAGATGGAAAAGCTAGATAGTATATGAGTAACATTTATAAATAGACATTTATGATGATCATCACAAATGAAAATATATAATACATGTAATTGAATAGCTCATAATACAACAAAGAGTTATTATACATGAACTTGAGTAACGTTTACTGAATGAGATTGTGATTGATTGAAACAAAATTTCATATGTAAAGATGGAATATGGAAAAATTGAGAAACAGTATTAGATACAAATACATATGCATATGAAACATGCACGGTATGAGATGCTAGAGCATGTACTCATCTGTCAACAGAAATAAATCATGGAGATAATTTAACAGTATATTCTCAAGCTAGTATATTATGGAATGCAACACAAGAATGTAGTGATACATGAATACAATGAACTGTTACATGTAATGATTGAACTGTAACTTGAGATACTTGATTTGCACATAAAATATGTGCAAAATGAACACCAAATAACTGTTTAGCAGATACGAGCTATGATAATGAATGATGATTATTACAAACTTACAATGTACCTTGATTGAATCACTGACAAACACATACTTGATACGTAGATATATCAGAGAATAATGGAATATTTAGATATTCATTAAATGCAATATGTAATGATTGAGAACTAAATCCAGCAGAAACATGACCAGAAATACAAAGTTGTAATCAAAATTATAATATTGTTTGAAATACTTGTGTAGCAAATACTCAAACATATACATGTGCATCAAAACCAGCAAATTGATCATGGAATACAGTATCAAGTTATACACAAACTTGGAATGGTACAGCTTGGTTACCAGTAAATACTACAACTTCTTATAATACTTCAGCTAGTACTACTGAGTGTAGATATACTTGTGATTCATGATATTATAATAATGGATGAACAAGTTGTGATTCACAATGGACTTGAAATTCTACAACAGGATATTTATTTAAAAATACTAGTTGAGTAGAACAATATCCTCTTAACTGTAATGATTTACTAGATAAATCAACTTGGAAAAATACTCTTGCTTGAAGTCCATGGAATGGTTCAGTATTCACTAGTTGAGTATATTGGATTAAACCAAATGCAAGTGCTGCATTCAAAGTATATTGTGATATGACAAATAGTTCAGGATGATGGACACTTTTATCAAATGTAGTTTCATATGATGGAACAAATGTATATAATGCATGAACAGCTTGTACTAGTACATCTACGAATTGTGGTTGAGATTTAGTAAAATTATGAAATAGTACATTGGATTATACAAAAGTAAAAATAGTACATCAAAATTGAAAATATGTAATATTTAATCTAAAAAATGGATGAAATTTTGAAAATATTTTTTCTAATTGAACAGTTTATAATTGATTGATTGATCCATATTATATAATTGAAGATAATATATATACTAGATCTGGATACACTGATAATTTTATATTTTGGTCAACAGCTACATGAAATACTAGTCTATGGTTAGCTAATAATTCAGTAAATACTAATAATTGGTCATCATATTGATTTAAATGGAATTCTAATTGTGCTTCAGTGTGATATTCTACTTGACTTAGTTCATGCGTTAATTCAGGTTGATTCAGTATTTATGTAAAAAAGGATATTGATATACCATTATGACAAAATTCTACTTTTCCAGCTAAGAGTTGTAAGGCAATAAGAGATGCTTGATATTCTACATGAAACTGAGTATATTGGATAAAACCAGATGCAAACGCTGCATTTCAAGTATATTGTGATATGACAACAAATTGAGGAGGTTGGACATTAGTTAGAAAAATGAAAAATGATACTATAGTAAGTGCAAGCACAACTGCAAATAATGCTTCTTCGTTAACTACTTTAACTACTGCAAGTGCTAATCTAGCTGACACTACATGGAATGCTATAAATCCAACTCAGGTGTGGAATATATGTAATGGTTATCAAACTATTTATAATAGAAATATGGCAACAGCTTGGTATTCAAATCATTGAGTTACAGATAATTGTTGATATAATAGAAATTTCTGGACAAGTATGCAAAAGAATTTTTGATCAGCTGAAATTACTGCATTTACACATCAATCATGTTGATGATGATATTCTACTGTTTATTCTAGTTGGTGAATAATAACAGGTATTCATGCTAGTTCTGCTGTATATTTTGGTTGTTATGATTCATTCAATTGAGCTAATACAACTAGTGCAGCTCCTGCAGCATATGATAACAGATTAGGTACTGCAATCTGATGGTGAGGGAACTGATATGTATTAGTTAGATAATAATACATATAACATTCTATTATAGTCAATCTGAAATAAATCATCATCTTTCATGCACTTCCATTAAAAAGGGAATAATATAATGAAAATGGTTTTTTAATGAAAATTTAGCATAGTCCATCGACTTGGACGTATTCATTGTACTCTACTATTAGAATTATCAGTTGCAGCTCATCAATTCATAACTGCTTACCATTAGTATAAGTATCAATAAGTAGCTACATTTCAGCAATTTGATGTAGTAGTTCAATTATTTCAAGGACATGAATAAAATCAACTATCTGTAGTAGACTAAGTTGTAGTTCTATAAGTTCCAGCAGGCTATACCGCAATGCCATTAAGTTAAGAAGTTTTCTACTTAGGTTCTAATCCCTCCCCCTGCAAGGACTCCCTTTGGAAAAGGGAGAAATTTCTTCCTTTTCCAAAGGAAGTACCGAGGTACGAGGGGATGGATTAGAAAAATATACCACATTTTTTCCTTAACTTAATGGCATTGCGCTTAAGCGGGACCCTGAGGTACGAGGGGAATGTGATTGATCATCTTTTAATAATGCAAATATCTGAAAAACATTTAATTTTAATTTTGAAAAATGAAATTGATTTTCAGTTCGTTGTATAAAAAATTAGTAATTAAATAAAAAATCCAAAATAATATTTCTTATTTTGGATTTTTTATTTTGCCTTTTTTCTTTACAAATCGTATTTTCAAGTTAAAATCATATTATACTTAAATATTAACAAGATTAGATGAAAGACACATTTTTTATAACTACACCGATTTATTATACGAACTGAGTTCCTCATATAGGTCATGCATATAGTTCTATAATAGCCGATACTATAGCTAGACATCAAAAGATATCAGGTAAACAAATCAAGTTTTCTACTTGAGTTGATGAAAATAGTCAAAAAGCAGTAGATGCTGCAGAAGCACTATGAATGGAAACTATGCCATATTTGGATATGATGGCGGATAAACATAAAGCAGTTTGGGATTGATTGAATATTAAGTACACTGATTTTATCAGAACAACTGAGCAAAGACATCATAATTTCGTGAGAGAAGTATTACAAAAATCATTTGATAAATGAGATATTTATGAGTGAGAATATGAATGAATGTATTGTGTATGATGTGAATGATTCAAAAAAGATGAAGACTTAGTTTATCTAAATAAGACTACTAATTCTACATTTCCTATAGATAAAAAAGTAGTAGAATCAGATAATATTATAAAAGTGTGTCCAGATCATTTAAAGACTCCTGATAAAATAAAAGAAAAAAATTATTTTTTCAAACTTTCGAAATATCAAGAATTCTTGGAAGAATATTATGATGAGAATGATGAATTTGTAGTACCAAATGAGAGATACAATGAAGTAAAAGCATTTGTAAAAAGATGATTGGATGATTTTTCTATTTCTAGAGAGACAAATAAATTTGGGATTAAATTACCATTTGATGAAACACAAGTTACCTATGTATGGTATGATGCATTATTCAATTACTTAACAGTATGTGATAGACCTCATACTAACCCTCTCCTTAGTAAACAGTGAAGACAAGATCAAAATGATATGAAATTTTGGCCTGCTGATTTACATGTAGTAGCAAAAGATATTATTAGATTTCATGCTATATATTGGCCAGCAATGCTCAAATCTGCTTGATATGATTTACCAAAACAAATATTAACAACTTGATATTATACTGTTGAATGACAAAAAATATCTAAAACACTATGAAATGCTATAGATCCAGTGGAATTTTGTAAAAAATATTCAAAAGATTTATTAACTCTATATTTACTATCTAGTATAAATATCTGACAAGATTGAGATTTTGATTTGAAACAAGCTATATTGATATATAATGCTAAATTGGCAAATAATTTCGGTAATCTAGTTAATAGGGTAGTTGTTTTGGCATTGAAAATATGACACCCACAAGGGGTGTCACTACCAAATAATGTAGGGGTATCCCTTGTGGGTACCCTGTATACAGAAATAGCCGATAAATTGGATGATTATGTATATATTTATAATCACTCTGCAAAAGAATATAATCTAAAAGATACACTAGATTTGAGTTTCAAATTTTTAGATGATTTAAATACATTTACAACATATAAACAACCTTGGCAAACAATAAAAGATGAATCATTACTACAAGAAACTAGAGATGTTTTATATACTATTGCTGAATGATTGAGACAAGTATGACTTAATCTATACCCATTTTTTCCAGAAAAAATGTGAGAGTTATTCACTAAGCTTGGGTTGGAATGATACATAGATAAATTGGAATCTTGAAAATTGGAAGAACTTAGAAAAACTAAAGAAGTATTTAATATAAAAGAAAAATGAGAAGTATTATTTAGTAGATTTGAAGTGGAATAAGAATTAATCAATAGGGTTAACCCATCCCCTTCGGGACGTCCCTTGAAAAGGGAAGAAATTATCTATTAAAAAGATAGGGTTTTAGGGGGAGAACTGAGATGATTACATTTAGAAACAACTAAATATAGACATTTGGAACTTCTCCCCCTAACAGTTTTGTTTTACTTTTGCTGTCAAAAGTAAAGAAAGAAAAGTCCACACCAATAAAATAAATTTAAAAATAATAAATTAATATTCAAAAAATATTTAAATAAAACATAAATAATAATTACTATGAAAAAAATAACTAAATGTGTAATACCAGCTGCATGAATGTGAACAAGATTTTTACCAGCAACAAAAGCATTACCAAAAGAAATGTTTCCTATTATAGATAAACCAGTTATGCAAATGCTAGTAGAAGAAGCTATTTCTGCTGGTTGTACAGATATAATAATTGTAACTTGAAGAAGTAAAAGAGCAATAGAGGACCATTTTGATTCAAATCCAGAATTAGAAGATAGACTAGATAAATCAGGTAAATTTAGTTATTTAAATATTGTAAAAGATTTAAATACTATGGCAAATATAGTATATGTGAGACAACCATATCCTAGAGGTGATTGAGAAGCTATTTTGAGAACAAAAAACTTGATTTGAGATGAACCGTTTTTGGTATTATTTTGAGATGATTTGATAGATGGAGAAAAATCTGGAGCATTACAATTAGTAGAAGCTTACAATGAATTACATACTCCGGTTATAGCAACTGTTGATGTAGAAGATAAAAATGTTTCAGATTATTGAATAATAGAGTATAGTTCTGAAAATAATGAAACATTTAAAGTAGATAAATTTTTAGAAAAACCAAAACCAACTGAAACAACTTCTAGAAAATGAGTAATTTGAAAATATGTATTAACACCTGATATTTTTGATTATTTAGAAAAATCAACTTCAGGAAAAAATGATTGAGAAATCAGACTAGCTGATGCATTTGAATTGATGAGAAAAGAAAAAAATATCTATTGATTGGATATTAAATGATTGAGACACGATACTTGAAGTAAAATAGGATTTTTAAAAGCAGTTGTGCATTACGCTATGAAAAGAGATGATTTAAAAGATGAGTTTGTAGATTATTTAAAAACTTTAGATTTAAAATAATTGTACTTTTATTCTAACCCATCCCCCTGCGGGGACTTCCCTTGAAAAGGGAAGAATGTAAGATTTAAAATAATAAATATATGAATACATTTGCAGGAAATATCACTTTGAAGTGAAATAAAACAATTATAGGACAATTGGAATTCGATTATGTAGAAAACTTATCAAAAGATGGGAATAAAGTTTTATACATATTTTGAGATACAGATATAGAAACTAGTACTGATTTTATTGCTATGTTAAAAGAATTGTTTTGAGAAATACTTAATTATGATATATCTTTATCTAGTGAGGATAAAATGAGTATTTTAGGAGATTCTTATGAAGAATGAGTATATGAACTTGCTACTTTTGAATGAGAACAAGTAGATTTCGATGAAATCCTTGATAGATTTTCTGATTTTGATTGAGTTATTTCTATTAGAGAAGCTGAAAATTCATCTAGGTTTTGAAATAAGGTAGTAAAAGTAGACTTTGTATATTAAAAAATAATACTATTCCTATCCTGAATCCTTTCCTTTAAATAAAGGAAAAGGGTACAATTGTTTAACTGTAGCCTCCTTCCTTTTTGATAAAAGGAAGGAATTCAAGGATGGAATAGTAAAAAGTATTTCTTAAAATTTTTCCATGGAATTATTTATACATATATGAACTAATTTAGAGTATTTCAATTTGCTAAATAAATGAAAGCTTTTATCAGTATGAAAGCAGGATAGAGATTTAGCATCTTTTTTCATGGAAAATTTTCCATGAGAATTGGCTACAAATATATCACCACAATATGAGGTGAATTTCATGGCAATTCGTGAGATAAAAAAAAGATTTGGACAAAATTATTTCGATAAAATCGCTGGTATTTATTATTGAAGTGATAATTGCGAGTATTTGGTTCCTACTAAAGTAGAATTAGAAAAAGCAATAGAAAATTTTAAAGAATTTAATAAAAATTTCCCACCACATAAAGTGAGAACATTTACTTTTGTTACTCCTTATGTTTGAAATAAGATGTTAGAGAGGCTTGAAGAATCACTAGAATATCTCAACTCTCTTAATATGAAAAATCCTATAGAAGTAGTAGTGAATGATTTCTGAGTACTTAGATTAATAAATACTAAGTATAAGAATTTAAGTATCAATTTTGGTAGACTTATTCATAAATTGCTCAAAACTCCGCTTATAGATACATTTTGATATGAAGCTCATCCAGCATGAGAATTAATAAAGAATAAATCAGAACAAGAAAAACTGAGACTTAGAGATGAGATAGTGAAATGGCAGTTAAAATTTTATAATTCTAGTGAAGTTAGTCTAGATATTTATAAGAATTTTTTATTAAAAAATTCAGTAAAAAGAGTTGCTTTGGATTATATGGAGAAAAGAGAAGATTTGTATAAGTCTTGCTCAGCTACAAATCCCCCTGTCACAAGTGACATCCCCATTAATAAGGGGGATATTGTATGAATAGATTTATATTATCCTTGGGCACTTATTTTTACATGAAGACTTTGTGATACTAGTGCTATAGAAAATCCTAGTAGATGAATGTATACTATAGATGATATATGTCCTAGAACTTGTGATAGATACGATGTATCTTACAAAATAAAAACAGTTTGATATAATATGTTACAGAGATGAAATGCCTGATACAGAAGTGAATTAAATCTAGATTTTTTGACTGACGATTTTATATCTAGCAATTTAGGTAATAGATTAGTATTTGCTCCTTTCATTACAGTATAATTAATTAAAAATCAAAACACTAAACTGTCAAAGCAAAATAAAAAAATATTTTTTTATTTTGCTTTTTTTATATAAAATAAATAGGATATAAATTAATCAAAAAACTATGAATAAACAAAAAATACAAAGTAACCCATCGCCTTTCAGGCACTTCCCTTGAAAAGGG
>JAUXPL010000042.1 GCA_030683605.1 Candidatus Altimarinota bacterium | reverse complement strand
GAAAAACTCACATCTATAAAAAAATTATCTTTTTTGCTAAAATTTACTTAAAAATTTTTTGCTTAGAATAGCTAATCAAAAAATTATTTTCATAAATTTTATCTAAAAATATAGATTTTTATTATTACGAAGGACTTTTTCAGTGTTTCCTTAAAAGATAGTAAAAATTATACAAATTTATCTTATCTCTGTATAAGTTCTGTCAAAAAATCACTTTTCAAGATCTTTGTACAATACTTAATTTGTATTTAAAGATTATTGATTTAATACATAATTGCAAATTTTTATTTTTGTATTAAAAAATAATTATTATTAATACTCTGTATATAATTAATCATTTAGCAGATGTAAAAATATCTATAAAAGTTAAATTAAAATCACAAAAATATAAATAAAAATAATCTCACAGATATAATACAATATTTTACTTCTAATTTTTATAAAATGTAAAATAAACCCTCAAAAATTATTAAATTTTTGAGGGTATTTATAATCAAATCACAAAATCACAAATCCTTAACGTACACAACGAACTCGTCTAGTATTTATATTAAAAAATAATTATTATTCATTTACTATTGTATTTTTCTTTTGTCTATAATTGTTTTGTCATAATATTTTTTAAAAAAATTATACTAATTCTCACATATAATGGATAGCTAAAAAATATTATTTAAATTAATTAAAGATTATCTATTTACTATTATATTTATTCCCTTATTAATAATTGTTTTGTAAAATATTTTTATTTAATAAAGTATATGTCTAAAAATTTTAGCAAAAAATTTTTTTTCTAGATATAATTTTTCAGACATTACTTAATTGTTTAGCAAATATTATATTATTACTTTTTACATTGTATTGTTCAAATAAATCATACTCCTCAACCTGTATAACAACATCAAGTACTTCCAGTATCAATACAATTTGTTGTTACAATAGCATTATAAACCCATCAAGCTCAATAAGTAGATGAACATCTTTGTGAGAAATATGGATCTCAATATAATCAACAAGAATAATATAAATTATTATATTGAGTTGATGATGTCCATTGTGCATACCATGTAACATTTGCTGTTACTACTGTACTTGTTGTTATTGCAGTTCATCAACTTGTTGCTGTAAACCATCAGTTAAATGTATATCAACTTCTTGTCGTTGTTGCTAATGTTCATACTGCTGTATTATAATTTACTGCTTTTGTTGCTGGACTTGGTGTTCCTCATCAATTTGCATTAAATGTTACTGTATATTGTCTTGTTGCACTACAACTTGCCGTACTTGCTCATGATACACTACATGTCCATGTGAAATTTCATGTATTTGATGTTACTGCACTTGCTGTACCTACACTACATAAATTTGTTGTTGGTGCCGTTGTTGTTGCTACTCAATTTGAACTTCAACATACTCAGTTTTGTATCCACTGTGCATATAATGTTACACTTGTTGTTCACATCGTATAACTTGCTCCATTTGCATAAGCTACTGCTCATCATGCTGTTGTTGCCCATCATGAAAATGTATATCATGTTCTTGTATATCCATTTGTTGTTAATGTTGCTGTCGCATTTGTTGCTATTGTTTGATTTGACATACTTCATCACGTACTTCCATTCCCATCAAATGTTACTGTATTATTATTTGCAGTCCACTGTGCATACCATGTAACATTTGTTGTTACTACTGTACTTGTTGTTATTGCCGTTCATCAACTTGTTGATGTAAACCATCAGTTAAATGTATATCATGCTCTAGTTGGATTACTTGGTAATGTTCATACTGCTGTATTATATGTTACACTTTTACTTGTTGGTGTATGTCATGTTCATCCATTTGCATCAAATGTCACTGTTTGTGAGTTTCAAATACATGCATTTGTATCCCATGAGTAATTTGCATCACAATCAAAATCACATGTTGCTTGGTTTTCTCACCAATTTGTTGTTGGTTCCCATATCGACCCATTCCATGTTTGTGTATATGTAGTTGATGTTGTTGCTGTTGCATTACTTGATATTGTTCATCCACAATTTGCTGATTGTGTATTTGCTATACAACTACTTCCATTCCATGTATAATTTGTATCACATATAAAGTTACATGTACTAGTACTTGATGTTATATTAAATGATCAGATTTCTATTGGTAACCATGTTGTACCATTCCATGTTTGTGTTATATTACTTGCTGTATTCCAAACTGCATTTGCAGGTAAACTTGTACAATTTGTATTTTGTGTATCTGCTATACAACTACTTCCATTCCAAGTATAGTTTGTATTACACTCAAATGTACATACTCATGGTGTTGTATTATGTAGCCAATTTGTACTTACACTTTGACTTGTTGCTGTTGAAGATGCATTTGATGGGACTGTATTTCCACATATATCTTGTACACATAATCAATCTTGTTCTACATATGAACTATCACATATAGTATTTATATTTTCATTATTTATTTGAATCACTCAGTTATTACATACTGCTAATGCTCAATAGTTTTTTGTTCAATTTGATGTACTTATTACTTTTGTTACACTATCTCATAATCCATGAGCTATATTTCAATATATATAACCATTTACTTCTCATCATTCACAATTTAAAAATGTTAATGAACTTTCTGATATTTTTTGTTTTAGATAGTTACTTACAATTGATCTTGATATTATTTTTGTTATATTATTTGGTGCAAATTCATTAATTTCTGTTGTTATCAATGTTTTATAATTTTCATTTGTCTCCAAAATTGTTCAACTATAATTATCTTGTAGATTTTTTAATAATGTTATTCTTTGATTTTCACTTTCTGATAATGTAATACATCATAAGTTATCTGTATGCACTACTAATTTATTTGGTATAAATTTAAATCATCCATTATTTTTAAATTTACTTCACGAAAATGATGAGGGTAAATTTTTATAACCATTAAAAACTAAGCTTTCATTTGCTATTATTTCTAATAAATCTGTACTTGTTTCTGTATCATTTGTTATTATTGTTGGTATTCACAAAACTTCACAGCTTGCTCATGTATTTGATTTAAGCATTTGTCCATTATATGTACCTGTTACTAATGCTTTTGTTATTATTTCTCAGGCATATAGCCCTCACTCAATCTCTCCCAAAGGGAGAGAAGTAGCTACAGCTAATTGTTCTATTCACTCTCCCCTTGGGAGAGGGCTATAAACTACTTCATCCCCTTCCACTATTCCTCATAATTCATATTCATTTCTTTTTGTTGTTACGGAATATGTATATTCTTTTTCTGTTAATGGATCTGTTGGTTTTTTATTCAATTTATCTACATTTGCTTCAGTTGATTCTCAGAATGTTCATTGTGTCCAAACAATAGCTCATGAATATGTGATATTCACTCCATTAGTTGGTTCTGGATACTTCCCTGATTCTATCTCATACAATTCTAATCAAGTTTTAATCATTGACATATCACTTAATCTAACTGCATCTCTTGATTGTTCACTATATCATTGCAAACTAATAAAAGCAATAACTCATAATATTGCTAATATTGCTATTACTACTATTAGTTCTACTAAGGTAAAGGCTTGTTTACTTATTTGTAACCCCTTGCCATTTTTTGAAATGGAAGGTTTTGCCCCCTTGTGAGTATATCATTTAGTGCATGTTAGGAATAAATTCTGTTTTTTCATAATTAAATGTTAAATTATAATATATATACTTCTATCTTATCATATATATTTTATAATTTAAAGAATTATATCTTGACATAATTATTATTTTATTTTAAATACAATAAAAGAGAGCGACTAGCTCTCTTTTATTAATTCTTCTTTTTGTTTTCTAGTAAGTTGTTTTATTCTATACTCTTCTTTGCAAGCATCTATTCTATTTGTATATTCTTTAGAATATATTAGTTCTACTGGTCTTCTCATTCTAGTGTATTTTGCTGATTTATCAGAAGTATTATGTTCGATAATTCTTCTATCTAAATCAATTGTTACTCAAGTATAAAAAGTATTATCTACACATTTAAGTATATAAACAAACCACATAATTTATTCAGTTATTAAATCCTTTATTGGACAATAAAAATCTAGAGTTTCTGTTCCTATTTTTTGTATTATATAATCTATAAGTTCTTCTTTTTTAACTTCTTCTTGTGTACCATTTTCTGTATTTCTTACTTGAAATACTCCATTTCTAGCTTCCATTATTCATACCATTACTACATATTTTGCTCAAGACCTATTTGCTTTTAACATTTGTTCCTTCATAGACGGTGTTCAAAGAGAAACTACTGTATTTATTCAAGCCTCTCTAGCTCTCAATGACAATGGTAATATTACAGTTTTTGCTTCATCTCATAATTGCACAAAAAATAAATCAATTTTATCTTTATTTCTTATCTTTATATTTTTTTGTTTTAACATATCAATGATTGCAAATGCATCAGTGTAAAATCAAACTGCCGATATATCTTTTGGATTATCTAATGTTTTTGCTAAAGATTCATATCTAGATCATTTTCAAATTAAATTACCCTTATCACTTATAAATTCCCACATAGAGTGAGTAGTATAATCTTTTCATGTGGAAATAGTATGATCTTCTATATATGGTACATTTAATAAATCTAAATATTGCTTGAATTTGATATAATGAGTTTTTGTATCTTTTTTTAAATATTTTAATATATTTGGTGCTTGTTTTGCTAAAATAATTTCATCCTCATTTTTAGTAGTTAATAACTTTATTGGATCAATATCTAATAATTTAATAGATTCTTTAGTTAAAATATGTCTTTTATTTTCATAAAAATTTTGTAATTCTTCTATATATTTTGCTTTTTCTTTTTCATTTCATGATGTATTTATTTTTATTTTAAAATTATTTTCTAATCATATTTTATTTAATACAGAATAAACTACAAAAACTGATATAGCATCTAAAATTGGGTCATTTTCTCATAATATTTCAGCTCATATTCTCTCTTCCTGAACACCATTATTTAAAAAATGATCTATATAATAATAATAAACAGGTTGTATTTCATCAACCAATTTATTATTAATATAGGCTTTCATTATTCATATTTCAGAACATGTTCTGAAATTTCAATTTTCTAAAATATCAGTAGAAATTCTCCTAAATCAATTTTTACGAAATTCGTGACGAAATACTTTTTTTAAAAAAGTAAAATATTTATGGTCTTCTGGAAATATATCAGTAAATTTTTCTAATATTGCTTCTTTTTCTTCTTTGTATTGTGACATTGTTTATTTTTAAGTTATTAAAGTCAAGAGTTTCATTATAAAGTATTTTTACAAAAAATAAAAATTTTTTTGCATTTTTTATTATTAGCATAAAATATAATCAATATTTATATTAAATAATAATTATATTAAATGATACAAGAAATAAATAAAGAGTTATTGATTTATCTAAACTCTTTAACAAAATATGAATTTGTTCAGAGTATTGTAATGATTTTTTCTGATTTTCCAATATTTTTTTTACCAATATTCTTAGTTAGTCTTTGGTTTTATTATTCTAACAAAAAAGATAGCATAATAGTATCTTTTTTGCACTTAAAAAAAGATTTAATAAAAAAAGAAAATCTACTTTATATTTTTTATTCAGTAGTAATTTGAATAACTATTAGCTTAGCAATACAACAAATAATTAACATTGAAAGACCTGAATCAGCAATAAAATGAGCATGATTACTAATTATGGAACATATACCTGATGCTTCATTTCCATCCGACCATGCGACTGTAGCTATTGCATTCTTAACTAGTTTATTTTTCACTTGATTTAAAAAAGTTGCTTTTTACTATATGCCATTTGTAATAATTATGTTAATTTCTAGAGTAATAGTATGAGTACATTGGCCTCTAGATATATTAGCATGAACAATTGTATGAATATTTTCTAGTTATATTACATTTAGATATTTAACGAATTTAAAAATTATAAATAAACTAAATCAATTTATAATAAAAATAATGTGATATATAAAAATGTAGTAATAAATTTAAATAAATCTTAAATATAAAAAAATGAGCCATTTAAAACAAGCTAAAATAACTACAATAGCTTTAACTTGATGATCTACTTGATGACATGTTTTTCCTCTAGCATCGTTGTATAATTATTTAAAAAATGAAAAAGATTACGATTTTGTTTGGATTTGAGAAGAATGATCATTAGAAGAGGAAATTGCTTGAAAACTTATAATTAGATTTCTTGATATTCCTGCTTGAAAAATAAGAAGATATTTTGATATAAAAAATTTTTACGAACCTCTTAAAAACCTAACTTGAATATTTTTCTGAATATATTATATAATTAAATACAAAATAGATATAGTTTTTTCAAAATGATGATATGTATCTTTACCATTATGTATAGCTGCTTTTATTCTAAGGAAAAAAATATTTATACATGAATCAGATTCTATATCATGACTAGCTAATAAAATAATAGGAAAAGTAGCAACTAAAATATTCTATACATTCCCAAATGAATTAATAGATAATGAAAAACATATATTATCATGACAAATACTTAACCCTGAACTTTTAGATAAAATAAAAAACCTAACAGTATGAATAAATACTAATTTATCAGTACTTGTAATAGCAGGAAGTCAGTGATCAACAAAAATATTTGAAACTCTTATTAGAATATTACCGGATTTATTAGATGTAGATTTCAATATTATTCTATGAGAAAAAAATCTACATTTCAGAGAAGAATTCAAATATTTTAAAAATGTAAAAATATATGATTTCCTAGCTCAAGATCAAATTTGAATAATAATGAAAAAAACAGATATAGCTATTACTAGATGATGAGCAACAACACTTTGGGAATTGAATATGTTTGGTATTCACTCTATTATAGTACCCTTACCATGAAGTGCATGAGATCATCAAGAATATAATGCTATGTATTTCCATGAAAAATTTTGAAGCGATGTACTAGATGAAAATAATAAGTTTGATATAGAATTATTTAGGAAATTACAAAAATACAAGGTATTAAGAAAATCATGACTTAATTTAGATTGATTTTTTAAATCATTACAAATAATAGAAAAGGAAATAAAATAACCTCTCACTTGTCCATAGGATACCTCCCTTCGGGTATAAATTCTCTCCCCTTCCAGCTACGAGTCCCGTCTTTAGCGGGAAAGACTGGACACGTATCAGGGGGAAAGAGGCTACAATAAGTAAATGTAGCCCCTTGTCCAGCAAAGCTGGATAAGGATTCAGGTAAGAGGTTTTTATGTGTAATAATTCAAGGATGGGTTATTTTTTTATAACCAACTATATTCAACTCAGTAATATTTGAACAATTTTCTAGATCACCATTTCTTTTTTTTATGATTTTTTAAATCAAATAAATTTATCCAATAATTAATCATTTTAGAATTAGTAACTTCTATTTCCAATAGTGGTGGTATTATATTCTTTTTGTCTCATAGATAATAATCATCTATATCAAATTGACATCATTCTAATTCATAACATATTCTATATTTTTTCTTTTCTCTTGTTTCTGTCATTCAGTATTTTTTTAATACTCTTTTGAAACTCTTTACATCAGTTATTTCTCTCTCTCATTCATCACAAATTCTCATTCATTTTTCTCATCATTCAGATTTTTTATTCCTCTTTCTTTTTATAGTATACATGTGAATATCTCACTTTTGTCTTACTCTAAAAAGTCTTTTTTTTGATTCCATTTTCAAATCGCTTGTATCAGAATCTTGAAAATCATAATAAATATCATGAATAAATCACTCAAAAGTTTTAACCGCTCAGGCTAATTCTAATTTTTTTTGTATTTCAATTACATCTATTTCTAATATTTTTATTTCCTTTTCCAACATATTTTTTCACTTATATTAAATAATATAAATATATTATACTAATTTTAAATTAATAGTAAAGGTTATTTTTAAAAAGTTTTTAAAATATATCATTCTCATCTAATATTACTTATCCATAAATCTATTCAATACGATTTCAATGCTTTTTTTAATCTACTAATTGTAACTCTTAAGTTTCTATCAATTGTATCTCATCTATCTCACCATATTTTTTCTATTAAATAAATTTCTGATAATATTTCTCCCTTTTTAGTCAAAAATAATAAAAGTAATGTTTTATTAATTTTTGTTAATTTTATTTCATTATCATCAAAACTAAATGTATTATTTTTAAAATAATATTTGAGTCAATTATATTCTAATATATCTTTATTTCACATTGATTCAGATTTTAACAAATCTTTTATCCATTTAAATACCCTGATTTCAAGTTCTGCTAATCTAAATGGCTTACATATATAATCATTAGCTCAACTATCAAATCAAAGTCTTAACCATCATATATCATTTAATCAACTTATTATTATTATAGGGACATATTTATTTTTTTTTCTTATCAATTTGATTATTTCTATTCAGGTATCTTTATTAGTAGATTTTCATAAATAAATATCAACCAATATCACTTCAAAATTATTAATATTATGATAATAATTTACGAAATCTTCAAAACTTGAAATAACTTTTACAATGTTAACTTCATCTTTTTTTTCAAAAAGTCGCTGTATCTTCGATGAGAGGAATTCATCATCCTCAATGATCAAAATATTCATATATTTATCAATATTTAACTTATTTATTATAATTCTTAGGGATAGTTATTTTAAATTTCGCTCATCATAATTCTCTTGATTTTTCTGCTACTATACTTCCTGAATGTAATTCTACTATTTTTTTACATAAATACAACCCCATTCATATTCATACTGATTTTCATTTACCTGTAGAATATTTTTCAAAAATGATATATTCATCTCCATGATTAAATCATGGTCAATTGTCCTCAATTATAATCTGAACCATATCTCAAAATGAATTCGCTGTAATTTTTATTATAGGATTATCATTATTCAAAAATTTTACAGAATTGTTTAATAAATTTGATATAACTTGTATAAACTGAATTTTATCTATTTCTATAAATCAAATAGTATCAGAAACATGTATTTGAAAATCTATATTTGTATATAGTCTTTGTAAAATATCATATTCTCAAATTATCAGATTTTTGAGTTTAACCTTTTCAACTCGCATTCTTAAAACTTTCACCAAACTAAGTTAAGATAATAGGCTTATTGAGACAAGAAGAAGACTTTATGGAGAATGAAAAATATAAACTTTTAAAAGAGAAATTACCACTAAATAAAGTCATTTCAAGAAAT
>JAUXPL010000032.1 GCA_030683605.1 Candidatus Altimarinota bacterium | reverse complement strand
AAAAATACATCTTTTTTGTAAATTTTCACTCAAAAATTTTTCCCTTAGAATAGCTAAAGTAAAAATTTTATTCATAAAAATTTCCTAAAAAATATAGTATTTTATCAAAATTAAATAGTTTTTCAGACCTTCCTTAATAAAAAAAACCTTTTTTGAGTTGAAATTTTAATATTAATACTTATAATCAGATAAACATATTTTATATAACTAAATATTAAATAATGAATTCTAGAAGGAATAATAATATTCAAAAATGATTAAGAGATTATATGGTTCCAATTATTGGTTGATTATTAGTAATATTGCTATTATTTTCTGTTTTTTCTTGAGATAATAATACACCAAAAATTGACCCAGAGAATAAAGTTTGATTTGACGTAAAAATAAATTGAACTAATAGTGAAGCATATATTGTATATCAGTGAGATACTAAAAAGAAAATAGAGTGAGATATATCACTATACAAATGAGAGAAAATAATTGTAAAAGAATGAAATGCATCTCTTGTTATGGAATGAATTTGAAAATTTAGACTGGATAAATTATGAGAATTTAAGTATATGGAAAATGGATTTTTTTCTTTATATTCTTCTGATTTATGGTTAGATTCATCTTCAGAAGTTAATGTGGATATGAAATTTGCAAAAATAAATGTTTGAGCAAATACACACATTTCATTTTGACAAAATGAAATGTGAAGTACTGTTTATCTTTTAAGCTGAACTGCTGAAGTAGAAAATTTAGTAGGTAAATCTACAGTTTTATGAGCTGGTCAAAAGGTAACAGTATCTAGATTAGATGCAAGTAAGCAAGATTTGAATTTATCTCTATTAAAAGATAATATAGATGATTTTTATAAACAATCAGATTGGTTTATATTAAATAATTGAGCAAGTTATATAAAATCTGAAACTGAATCAGGATCATTAGATGAAGAAACAGAAGCAGATGATAAAACTTCAACTTGAAAAGTAGTTAAAAGTGATAAATCTACATCTGTAAATAGTTTATTAACTTTTTCAAATCTTTCTGATGAATCATATGTTTCCTCAGAAAATATTAATATTTCTGGTAATTATAGTGATGAAGAAATAACTAAAATAACTCTTAATTGAATAGATGCAGTTTTAAATACAAAATTAAAGTCATTTAAATTTGAAAATATATCAGTAAAAAATCAAGAGAATAATTTAGTATTCAAGGTATATGATGATTCAGAAGATTTATTATCAAAATTTGTTTATGTAGTTTATTTTGATTGATGAGAAACTCCTGATAATAATACCGTAATTAAAAGATGATTCAATGTTCAAACTTTTGATGTTGATTGAAGTCAATTTACTTTTACTGAGCCTACAACAAAAGAAACATATACTACTTTTGATGATTTTGTAACAATTAGATGATCTGTATTAGTAAAATGAATAACTAAAGTTACTGTTAATGATTTTCCTCTTAGTTCATTTAACTGATCTACTTGGAGATATCATGCATCAACTACAAATAATAATTTAAGTGTTTGAACTAATGTTTATAATATAAAATATTTCGATTCTAATTGAAAAGAAGTATATACAAATCGTTTTACAATTATTAGAAAAACAAGCTGAACTACTACTGATGAACAGTAATTCTAACAGATTTATAATATAAAAAAAGCTAGAGATATAGCATTGCTATATCTCTAGCTTTTTTTATATTAACAACTACATCCACTTCCACATCAACCAGGGGCACATCATCATTCTGATTCTCATCCTCCAATAATACTTATAAACATAGATTTTAATTCTTCATCTTCAGGGATTATTCATTCAAAAATTGTATCTTTGAAATCTATAGCTTCTTCTTCTACTATTAATGCTGGTTCTTTAGTAATATTTAGTTCATTTTTTAGTTCTTCATCTAGAGTAGTTTCTACTTGTATGAAGTCAGATAATCATAGTTCTTCTAGAGTAGAATTTACTTTATTTAGTAACACTTCCGTATTTTCTGGTGTTCAATAAATTTTTACTTTCATATTTTGGTTTGGTTATAAGTATTATCCCTTTTTAGTTCCCATTATTAAGGTTGTTGAGAGACCTATTGTAACTAATTTAGGGAGATTTTAATTTTTTGTTATAAAAAATAACATTTGAATTATATATCAAATGTTATTTTTTAGAAATCTTTTTTAAAAAATTATTCTGCTACAGTTTCAGTAGTAGTTTCTACTATTTCTATTTTAGCTGGTTTACTAGCAGATACAATAATAGCATCACTAGTTAATACTTCAATATTAGAATTAATTTTTAAATCAGATATTTTTATATGATCTCAAATTTCATTCAAAGCTGTTATATCAACTTCAATAGCATCAACTAAATCAGATGGTAATATTTTAACTTCTATATCTTTAATGTGTTGTTCAATTACTGCTCATTCTTTTACTGCTTGAGATACTCAAACTAATTGTAAATGAATTTTAGTATGAACTTTTTCTCATTTTGTAATTGCAAAAAAGTCTATATGTAAGAAACCTCAAGAAACTGGTTCTTTTTGAACTTCATGTACTAAAACTTCTATATTTTTACCATCAACAGATAAATTTATGATATGACTTTCACCAGATTTTCTGAAAGTTCTTAAGAAATCTGAATTATCTACTTTAATTAAAATAGGTTCTTGATGTCTACCATAAACTACTGCTGGAACCATTTTAGAAGTTCTAACTTCACTTAATTTTTCCTCTGTAGTTCTTATTTCCGCATTTAAATTTAGGTTTTCCATAATCTATGATTTTGATATATTAAATAAAAAGTGAGCAAATTTTATTCATAATTGTAATATTTGCAAACTTTTCTTTAGTTTTTTTATTTTTATGTTCTAAATAAGTTTTTTATATAGTTTTTAATTATCTGATTAGTAATTTATCATCACTAATTTCAAAATTTACCAAATATAATCATTTGCTGTTTAGTATAACTATTTCTCAGTCGCGATTTATATAAAAATCTTTTATTTCTTCTTTTTCTGATTCAATTTGTCATATATATGTTAAACTTTTTGTACTTTTATAATCAGTTGTATTTGGTTTAAATACCCATATTTTATTATTTAGTAACAAATATACATAATTTAAATCTATTCTTGTTTTTATATCTGATATTCAGCTTTCTTTTTCTAAGTTATAATTTTCTGGTAATTTATTTATTACTATTTTTTCTAGTCTATATGGATAATAGAAAAATTTTATAATACTTAAATCTTTTTTTAATATATAAAATCAACCATCAATATCTATAGATAATATATTTCATATTTGTGTTAAATCATCTCATTTTATATATTTTACTCAAGTCTTGAATTTTCATCAAAATAGCTCATGTTTATATATTTGATTATCAACTCACCTTAGATATAAATTTTTTCAAAATGATGATATTTCTTTTGATTTTTCCCAAGTAGATTGACCTGATACATCTTTGTAGCTTAAATATCAATTTTTTGTGAATTCTACTACTTTAGAAAGACTAGTCAGTAGATACATTGATTCTCACATAAAAGTTGCATCTATAAAGAATTCATTATCCTCTAATGAACTAAAAGTATAATTTTTAGGTGTTGAATTTGGTATGATTGGTCATATTACTCATTTTTTTGTAACTACATATGTTTTTAGGTTGTTTTTTAATATTTTTACAGGATTATCAAGATTACCAGAATATATAATATTTTCTGGAGTTTCTTTGAATACTTCTATCTTATTAAATTGTTTTTTTAATATACTTATATCTTCAGTTATTTTTGCTATGTCATTAATAAATATCTCATCTTTTTTTATTAATTTTAGTAATTCCTCAGATTTTGTTATATTTTCTTCAAATAATGATGAATTAGTTACATTTTCTGATGCAATTTTTAAGTAATTTCTAGCTTTAATTACATTTTCTGATGCTAAATCTTTTTTTTCATTTTGAGTAGATATAGATACAACTGTAGAAAGTATAGAATACAAAAACATTATAGATGCTATTATTACTGCCAACAATATTATATTTTTTATCATTTTAGATTGTTCATTTGCTTTATCTTTTAATACTAAAAGATATCAAAATGAAGTTTTAAAAAATCTATTATCTAATATTTTTATTAAATATTCCTTTAATATATCAAATTTTCAATCTTTAATTTCTGGTTCATTTGAATTAAATTTTAATGAACTAACTAATACATTGTCTTCTAATTTTTCACTTAAAAGAATATTATATATATTTTTATTAAATATTTTTATATCCTCAGATAATACAATTCAATCTATTAAATCACTTTTTGATAAATAATTTAGTAATCTTTTAGTTGAAGTGACAATTATATCATTATTTATTACATCTCAGCTAGATATATAACTGAAGTATTTTTTATTATCATCTTTATTCGTTAATTCAATTACTTCATTTTTATTATTCATTAAATAACAAGAAGCTTTTCATGTAGTAGAAAAAATATAATTATTATCATTCAGTATTGATATTATTATGTCATATTTAATTTCTTTTTCAGAATCTGTTTCCCATTTTTTTATAAATGAATTTATGCTTTCCAGAGAAATACTAAAGTCATTATATGTATTATTTTTTGAAATTTTATCGATTATAAAATCTAATATATTATTTAGTAATAAATCTCAAAAATTTGCTTCATTTGTGCTTATTTGAATGAAACAATCTAGGTCATTATCTAGACTAATGTTTCTTTTAATTAGAATATTACTTCTTTCAAAATCTACTTTTTTAGTGCTTATTTCAAACATTTTTTTTGCTTATTAGTTATTTAAATTTTGACTAAAAAATTATATTCAAAATATTGTAAAATCAAAATTGAAAATTGAAAAATAATAAATATAATGTAAATCTAGTTTATATGATAATTTAAAAATGTGTTAGTAGTCAAATGACAAAAAGAGTTAAGCTGAACAGTTAACGTAAGTTGATCAAAAAATGCTGCTCTACCAATATTATGAGCTTCTTTGCTTATAAGATGAAAAGTGAAATTAAATAGAGTTCCAAAAATCTGAGATGTAAATACATTTTTAGATATTTTAGAGTGAATTTGAGTACAGTATAGTTGGGAATGAACTAGTTTGAATCTAGATTCAACAAACATAACAAATGAAAACTTAAATTTTGAAAAAATTAAGAAAATTAGATCATCAATTTTTTTATTATCTCCATTATTGTATTTCTTTTGAGATATAAAAATACCTTTTCCAGGTTGATGTAGCATAGGGAAGAGACCAATAGATGCTCACTTAAACTGATTAGAAGCTATTTGATATCCTTCTAAATTTGATTGAGAAAATATTACTATTTCTGGTAATTTGCAATCTGGAACTAGAGAATTAAATGCTAGTTTTTGAGTAAGTTCTACTGAAAATTTAATCGTTGCAAATGTACTTAGACCAGGGGAAACATACATCAGAAACTCTGCAACAGAACCTCATGTAATGTGTTTGATAGATTTTTTGAGAAAAGCATGAGCAGATATCAAAATCAGATACAATCATGAAATAATTATCACTTGAGTAGAAAAATTATCTAATAATTTAGAATTTGATGTTGTTACAGATTATATAGAATCAGGTACATATATGATTATTTGAGCATTAGCATCAAAAGAATACATTGATGTAGTTGATGCTAGAATAGATGATTTGTATACTTTTATAGAAAAGTTAAAAGAAGCAGGAGTAAAAGTACAAGATATGTGAAATGATGTTTTGAGAGTATTTAGAGCTGAAAAATTGAAATCGATATCAATACAAACAAATATATTTCCAGCTTTTCCTACAGATTTACAATCACCATTCGCAATACTTATGACTCAAGCTGAATGAGTAAGTAAAATACATGAAGTATTATTTGAATGAAGACTTAATTTCTTGGTAGAATTAGAAAAAATGAAATGTAATTTAGCCATTATGAATCCACATGAAGCATTGATTTTTTGACCAAATAATTTAAGATGAGGTTCAACAGTTACATCTTGGGATTTGAGAGCATGAGCAGCTATGGTTATAGCGTGATTAATTGCTAGTTGAGAAACAAAAATCACAAATGTAGAATACATATATAGGTGATATGAAAAATTTGTAGAAAAATTACAATGATTATGAGCTGATATAAAAGAAGCAGAAATGAAAATAGCATAAGTATATTCCTTCCCTGTCCATAGGATACCTCCCTTCGGGCCAATACCATTAACTTAAGGAATTATGTACTATGGTTTTAATCCCTCCCCCTGCGGGTACTCCCTTTGGAAAAGGGAGAAATAAAAGATAATAATAGAAAATTATGAAAATATTTCCATATGCATTAATTATTTTTTGAATAATTATAATACTGGCTCCTGAAATTTTGGCTTATCTAATATGATGATTCTTTATTTTTGTGTGATTAAATTTATTAGCATTTTTTAAGAATGTTAAGTGAAAAGATGATAATTATGTTAAATTTGGTAAGTATAAAATATTTAGATAGATTAATTAACACAACCTCACCCTAACCCTCTCCTTAGAGGAGAGGGAATAAAAGGAAAAGAAAATATATTTATATTGTAGCCTCCATCACCTTTAAAGAGAGGGAATTTATCCGAAAGTGTATCCTGTGGACAAGGGTGAGGTTGTGTATCTTCATAGAAATAAAATTTATATAAAAATCAAACAAAATCTTTACATTCTGAATAAACTTGTTAAACTCTTTTGAGTTAATTTGTTATTTAAAAAAATATAATGAAAATATTAGAAGTAAAAAAAATTGAAAAAACACTTGCGAAGAAAAAAGTATTATTCTGAATTAATTTTTCAGTTAATGCAGGTGAAATATATGGTTTTTTGTGACCAAATGGTGCAGGTAAAACAACTACAATGAAAAGTATAATGTGATTAATTGAACCAGAAAAGTGAGAAATATTTGTATTTGGTGAAAAATGATTAACATTAGAGTCAAAGAAAAAAGTATGATTTATGCCTGAAAATACATATTTATACAAACATTTAACTTGAAAGGAATTTCTAGAGTTTAATGGTAAGTTTTTTTGACTAGAAGGTTCAAAACTTGATAAAAAAGTACATGAATTGTTAAAAAGGGTATGATTAGAAAAAGATTGAAATAAATTTTTAAGTGAATATTCAAAATGAATGTTACAAAGAGTTTGATTAGCTCAATCTATCATAAATGAACCAAAACTTTTGTTTTTGGATGAACCTATGAGTGGTCTAGATCCTATTTGAAGAAAAATGGTAAAAGATTTATTAGTTTCACTTAGAAATGAATGAACTACAATATTTTTCAATACTCATATTTTAGCTGATGTTGAAAGTATCTGTGATAGAATAAGTATTATTCATAAAGGTCATATGATAGTAGAAAGTAAAGACGTTAAAAGTATCAAATGAAGTCTAGAAGATTTCTTTATAGAAAAAGTTACAAGTGCGTAATAAGCAAAAAAAGAACTAAAAATATTTTTAGTTCTTTTTTGATATAAAATTTATAAATATTATTATTCATAATACAGCACCGATACTATTTGCCCATAAATCAAACCAAGTATCATTTATATTTGGAGCAAACTGTATATTAAGAGTGTTTTGAAATACTGACTCAGCAAGCTCATTAAATACTCCAAAAGTTGTAGCTATAAAAAATGCTAAAAATATAAATTGGAATTTATTTATATTTTCTTTAGAGGCAAGAATAGAAAAATATGTCAGTATAACCATCAAAAATCATCATCACATTGCATGTTGTATTCTATTAGCTATTTCATGGTTGTCTATAAACGAAATTCAGTATATTACTAAGAAGTATATTCCTAGAATTATTAATACATGATTCCAATTATATGCTGCTTTTTCTTTTATATCAAAAAATATTTGAAACCACCAAATTATTAGAAAATATACTACTACATAAGCAGGAATGAGAAGTAATAAATACATATTTTTTATATTTTAGTAAATATTTACCCCCTCCTTACTAAGGAGGGGGTAGGGGGTGGTCTGTTGCCTGTTCTATTATCAGGAGGATGAGATATTTTGTAGCTATTTCATCTCTAATATTAGGGAGGATTAAGGTGGGTTAATGCCTATGCATCCAAATCATGAATAACTTGCTTAAGTGTTTTTTCTATTTTATTTTTATCTTTTTTGATGAAATCTAGAGTAGTTTTTATCATTGCATATATATTTACATTTGATTTAGCTGTATCTATCCATTCATCATTATTTTCTATTTTATCATCTAGAAAATCTATTTTAGGATTTATAAATTTTACATTTCATACAATTTTTAAATTCCAATCATTTAGGTTTATACTTTTTAGGTAGTTTTTTACGAACTTGTTAGCTCATCATCCAATCATAAAAAAATTATTAGGACATATTTCTCATCATAATATTTCGTCTAGTGTTATACTTAATACATCTTTAAATATTGCTAGAAAATTTGCTTTTTCAGTTAAAAATCTATCCATATCAATTGTTCTAATTATTTCATTTTTTGTTAGGTTGAAATTTTTTCTAATTTGTTTAATTAGGTCATTAATTCAAAAAGCTAATTTTTTTGCTGATTTTATGTTATCATCTTTTTTAACTATTATTGATGTATGTGAATTTCAAATGTCTATTATTACAACATCTCTAACTTCTTTAAATAATCATGTGATAGCAAATTCACTAGGAATTATATTTACTATATTTTTTTTGATAGATTTTTTTATATAGTCAATTATTTCATATTTAGATTCAGGTATAAATACATTTAATAATGATATATTTACTACTTTTGGATTTGTTCATAATAGTATTTTGGTTTCTTTATTATCACATATTATTTTTGAAATATTGCTTATTATAAGTTTTAAATCACTTTTTTTATATCATGATAATTCTTTTATTGATTTGAAATGTTTTTTTAATGCTATAGTTTCTACATTTTTCATTATTTCATATAGTTCTATATCATCTATTTTGTTTTCATTATTTTCTCTTATATGATTAATTTGAGAGAATTCAAAAAACATATTAGTTGTAGGTAAGTTAATAATTACATCGTTTACTTCAATTTCTCAGTCTTTTTCAGCTTTTTTAATAGCTAATGAAATGTTTTCAGATACTCCTTTCAAGTTTTGGATTTCTTGCATTTCAATATAATCGTCCTCTTGTCTTTTTTCTCAATATCATACCAATTCAACATCTCTGTTTATAATTTTGCATATTCATACTCTTATTTTGAATGTTCAAATATCAATTATTCAGACTATTTTTGGTTTTATTTCTTGTTTTACAAAATTCATAAATAATAATAATTAATAATTTAAAAAATACCTCTTATTGAATACTTTTAATTTTATCAAGGAAAGTTGCTACTTATTATACTTGTAGCCTCTTTCCCCTGATAAGGGGGAGAGAATTCAAGAGAGAGGTTTTGTTTTATGCCATTATTTTTTTTCAGATTTTTTTCAATAATCAATTTCATTCATTTATTTTTCATGCTCATATCAGAGCCATTGCCAAATCTTCAGTTATTAAATCATCATTTGGTGACAAAATCAATGCTCTATTTAATATAGATATTCATCTTTCAGAATTTCAAATCATAGTATAAGCCCATCCTAGATTTCTTAAAACTTCAGAATTATTAGCTAGTATTTTGTTAGATAATTCTAAATATTTAATTGCTTCTACTATTTTATCTTGAGATAATAAAATAAATCATTTTAGATAATTTCCAGTAGCTGATTCATTATTTAAACTTAAAGCATAATTAACAGATTTTAATCACTTATCTAATTCTCATTGATATAAATAAATATCAGATAACTCTTCATATAATCTATAATCACCATTATATCTTACTAGAGCATCTTCTATAATTTTAGTAGCTTCATTAAATCTTTGATCATTTTTTAAAGATTCGATATGTATTATTAATTCTTTTATTTTATCCATTTTGTTTAAAATTATTTATAAAAATATATTTTTATATTTTTAGTGGCATTATAATATGTTTAAAACTATTATTTGTATCTCTATTCTCTGGATCACTAATAGGTGCTATCAATATTGGTGATAATGGATTTTCAAAACTTATACTTATATGAGTTGTTTCTATTACTGATAGTACTTCTAAAAAGTAAGTAGAATTTATTCATACTATGTTATTTTCTCATTCTACTGCTCATACAAGAGTTACATCTGATTCTCAGATTTGTGTTTCTGATGTTTCTAGCTCTATTCATCTAGTAGATGATAAACTCATTTTGATAGAATAATTGTTTTCACGACTTACTAAGTTTATTTTTTTTAATGCTCACATCAAATCTATTCTATTTACTTCTGCTTTAGTTGAGAATGAAGTAGGGAAAAATGAAGAATAATCTGGGAATTTACCATTTAATAATCTAGAAAATATTTTTATATTTCATGATATAAAAGCGATTTGATTATCTCCTGAAATTATCTTTACATCATCATTATCATTTAATATACTTTTTATCTGAGATGCAGTTTTACTTGGGATTATTTGAGAAAAATCATTTCTTACTTCTTCTGCTAGTATTGTTTTATACTCTGATAATCTGAAACTATCAGTAGAAGCAAATATTACTTCATTTCTCTTAATATTTACATATAATCATGCTAGAGTAGGTCTAATATTTCATTCAGCTGAAGAAAATAGAGTCTTATCGATAGATTTTTTTATTATTTTTCATGATATTTTTAGACTTACTTCTTCTCTTATATTAGGTATTAGTGGAAATTCCGAAGCTTCTATTCATTTTATTTTTAATTTTCAGCTAGATGTAGATATTTTAATTGCTGAATCATTTAATAATTCTACAGATACTTCATCGTCTTGAACTAATGAAATATAACTCGTAAACAATTTACTTGGTATACAAAAAGCTCATTCTGATTCAATAGATAAATTATCAGAAATAACGTATTCTATAGCCATTTCTAGGTTATTAGAAGTGAGAATAATATTATTTGAATTAACCTTTAGTAATATATTTTCTAAGATTGGTGTAGTCGTAATTGATGCTGTTGCATGGTTTACTACATCCAATCATTTTTTTAATATCTCAGTATGTATTTTAAATTTCATTTTTCTTAGGTTAAGATTAGGTTTTTTCTAGTATAGAATATAAAAAAAAATAGGATAAAATCAAGCATTTTAAATAGTTTTATGTTAAAAACTATTTATTACTCAAAAATGACAACCAAGGCACTATTCCTAAAAATCTCAGGTTTTATTTCAATTAAAAATTCTCTCAAATTTTCTCACTTCAATATTATTTTATAATAATATTGATTATACCTTTTACTTGGGTTTGGTACTAGATTTATTTCTATATTTTTTAAATTTCTCCCTTTTTCAAAGGGAGTACCAAAAGGGGGAGGGATTTCTGTGTTAAGTATCTCCAATTTATTTTTTAAATTAATCATGAAATTCTTTGCTTTTTCTTGGCTTTTATTTCTATATTCTAGTGTTAACATTTCACTGTATGGCGGGTAATTAAATAGTTTTCTTTCTTCTAAGGTTTTAATAAAAAAATCTTTATAATTACTATTTGTTATACTTTTTATTATTTCATTTTCAGGAATAAATGTTTGAATTACTATTTTTGATATTTCTCATTTTCTTGATCATCTACCTAATAGTTGCTTTATATTTGAATAAACTTTTTCTTCTGTATTATATTTTGGTATTAATAGCTCTTGTTCTAATAATATAACTCATATAAGTCATATTCATCTGAAATCAAAACCAGTGGTAATCATCTTGGTCCCAATTATTATATCACTTTTTTCTAGATTACTTAAAGCATTTTCTTTATCAGTTTTAGTTTTTACAGTATCAGTATCGAAACGAAATATCTTATATTCAGAAAATTCTTTTTTAAGTGATTCTTCAATTTGTTGAGTTCCTATTCATACTTTTTGTAGAGATTCTCATATAGCATTACATTTTTCACACTTTGTAGGAATATCTCTATTTTCTCAACATATATGACATATTAGTTTTTTAGGATATTTATGAACACTCATAGATATATCACAGTTTTTACATTTATATAAGTGATTACATTTATTACATATCAAAGAAGAATATTCTCATCTTTTATTTAGATAAAGTATTACTTTTTTTTTATCTGATAATGAGAGTTTTATTTCTTTTAATAAAGTATTAGAAATATACTGGTTTATTTTTGATTTATCTTGTGATAAATTTACTAGATACATTTTTATTTTATAATTCATTTAAAATTTCTCCCTTTTTCAAAGGGAGTACCCGTAGGGGGAGGGATTAAAACCAGTGTACACAATTCCTTAACATAGTGGTATTACCTAAAGAGGGGTATTTGACTATATAATATTATAATTAATGAACAATTATTTGCAATTTTAAAAAAATTAAGATAATATTGAACTTGAGGCATCTAACGGTGTGAAAGTTTCCTCCTTTCACTTTCCACTGCTATATGTCTCTTTTTTTGTGTTTTAAATAAAAATGTGTTAAAGTTATTCTAATAATAAATAATACATAAATATGGAAACAGAATTACTAATAAAAGAAAACAAGGATTTGAGAAGAAAGCTAAATATTGCAAAACTATGGATGGAGAGAGAAGTAAGAGCCCATGTAAAAAAAATAGCAAAATGAAAAATCTCATTTATGGCTTCAAGTACTCAAGATATATTTTATTGAGAAAATATAGAAGAAACAATTACAAAAAAAATATCAGATTTTTTTGGTGAAATATTGTTATTAAATGTACCTGCAACTGTAATCGAAAATATTATTTCAGCAGAAATTAATTATTTCAATCTGAGAGAAAATCCAAATGCAGATTGATTGTGAGTTATAACATCTTATCATAAGTCATTAGATACTTTGATTGAGAGTTTTATAACTAAATGATTCAGAAAATTTGCAAAGAAAAAATGACAAACTCAGCTTAGAAAAAACGATTCATTAGAAAAATCACTTAATTCAGTTGTAAATCTATGATATATATTAAGTGTATGAAGACTATTTCATTTAATTTCAATTATTAGAAATGATGATGAAGAACTATATGACTATGGAAAATGTTTCAAAGAATATTTAGATAAATATGATTTTATTTCAAATATATTGTACGATGATGAATTTTATAATAATTTTGAAAGTTTAGTTGATAGTGAAATACTAGGTAAAAAAAGACATGTATGAAAAATAAGCTTCATAGAAACAAGAACAGCTAGAAATTTACTTATTTGAGACTTCGATGATAAAAATTGTCTGATATATAAATTTATGGAAATCTGAAAAGTAGATTATTAATACCCACCCGAGAACCCCCTCCTTACTAAGGAGGGGGCTTTTTTAATAAAATTTAAAATTTTCTTTTTTATTTATTAAATAAGTATTTATAATAATACAAATAATTATAATAAATTATTAATATTCAAATTTTGAAGCCTCTCTCCCCTGATAAGGGGAGAGAATTCAAGAGTGGGGTTTTATTTATTTATAATTATATAATATTAAAATTAATTATATAAAAATGTTATACATAGTTGCAACACCGATTTGAAACCTGGAAGATATTACATATAGAGCAATCAGAATACTACAAGAAGTAGATTCTATAGCTTGTGAAGATACTAGAACTAGTGGTACTTTATTGAATCATTATAAGATAAAGAAACCACTTATCTCATTTCATTCTCATTCATGACAAACTAAGACTGATAAAATAATAGAACAATTAAAACAAGGTCAAAATATAGCTTTGATTTCTGATGCTTGAACTCCTTGAATATCAGATCCTTGATATGTACTTATAAAAGAAGCAATATTAGAATGAATAGAAGTTGTACCAATTCCTTGAGTAACTGCATTTACTACTGCTTTGATGTGAAGTGGTATGCAAATGAATCATTTTTTGTATTTATGATTTTTACCAGTAAAAAAATGAAGACAAACATTGTTCAAAATGTTAGTTGATAGAAAAAATAATAAAAAAGAAGATGAAACTGTAGTTATTTATGAATCAGTTCATAGAATAGTAAAAACACTTAAAGAGATTTGATCATATTTTTGAGAATCTCATCAAATTGTAGTAGCTAGAGAATTAACTAAAAAATTCGAAGAATTCAAGAGATGAAGTGTTTCTGAAATAGTAGAATATTATGAGACAACTCCATGAAAAGTTAAGTGAGAATTTGTATTATTGTTTTAACATACCACCTAGCCCCTACCTTATTAAGCAAGAGGAATAAAAAAGAATTATGCAATTAAATATACCAGAAAATAAGCAAGAAGTATTTATTAAGTCTATTATGTGGAATACAGTAATAGAAGTATTTAAAAGTGAAAAAAACATAGATATAACATCATATATGATATCTATACAGTTGAGATGAAAGACTGTTTTAATAAAAACTAATAAGCCAATAATAAATACTGAAGCATTAATGTATGATGATAAGATAAAATCATTATTCTCACTAAAAATTAAAAAAATCTGAATTAAATTCTATGATTATGAATTAAAATATATTTAAAAGTTAATTTCTAATAAATTAGCTTTTTTTTTTGACATAAATTAGTAATTAATGTTATAATTATATATATATATTTATTAAAATATTTTTATGATTTCTCTATTTAAGAAGAAAAAAACTTTTTGATCATTGTTTGTTTATAATTTTAAGTTATTAGTTTTATCTATTTCAGTAATAATGGTATGGAGATGAACTTGGAATCTACTAGATTATTATTTTTTACCTGAATATTTTTTGACATCAAATATTTTAACTATTGCTGTTTGAGTATCTATTATGTTTTTGTTAGAATATGACTTGGAAACACTTTGAGTATGAGATGAAGAATAAAAAAATTGTTTAATTTGATTAAACAATTTTTTTATTCTTCAATTAATTTATATTTATTTCAATTGTATTCAATTGTACTGACTTTAGTATTATAATTTTTTCTTAATTGTAAGTCATTTATTAATATTGATACCAAAACAACCAAGATTGCAATTAATAATACAATCAAAGTTCAGTTTTCCAATTTTTCGTCCAATAATTCAAAGTAAGAACTTATTAATCTTTTTACCATAATTGCAATAAATATATATATATTATTTATATTAAAACATACTTTTAATTAAAATGCAAAAAATTGTACAAAAAAATCCTTTTTAAAAAGGATTTTACCATCTTTTGTAACTAGGACATGCTTGACGAACATTTACTAGTGAAAATCATTTATGTTCTATTGCTTCTTTTATTATCTCTTTCATTTCTACGAATTTGATAGAATCAGCTGTTTTTGCGAATCTACAACCTGCATTTTGAGCTAAAGCAATTGGATTGAATGGCTCAGATGTATTTCCATCAGGAGTAGTTTTTGTTTTTGCTCAGATTGGAGTAGTAGGACTTGCTTGTCATGTGGTTAATGCATAATTTTCATTATCCATAACTATGTATGTTATATCCATGTCTCTTTTACAAGCATGAATAAAATGTCATACTCATATACCATATCCATCACCATCTCATCCAGTAGCTAATACTGTAAGTTCAGGATTTGCTAGTTTTACTCATGTAGCAAATGGTAGAGTTCTACCGTGTAGTGTTTCAGCAGCATATCAGTCTATGTATTGACTAGCTTTTCAGCTACAACCTACTCATGAAACTACAACTCTTTGGTGTGATTCTATTCATAGTTCTTCAAATGCTTTTTTTATAGCTCATATTATCAAAGTGTCACCACAACCAGGACACCATTGTATATTATTTAATCAAGATCTCATGTTTATTTTTTAGTTTTTAAATTTTTCAATTATAAATGTATCTATTTTTTTATACTTTATTTGTAGCCTCTTTCCCCTGAGAAGGGGAGAGAATTATCCTGTGGACATGAGAGCGCTTTTTATTTCAACTCATCAAAGTCTTCTATATAAAAAGGGAATAGATCATATTTTCTTAGATGACTTATTTTTAGATTTGGGATAAATTTTAATCATAATTCTTTTGTAATATAGTTTTCTAATTGTCCACTATAATTACTTTCTACGAATATTATTTCTTCTTTATCTTTTAATTCTTCTAATAATCTTTCATCTAAAGGTTTCAAAAATTTAATTATTATTAAACCAAATTCTGGATTATTTTTTACGAATTCTTTTGCAGTATAGCTAGTAAACGAAGTAGTAATTAGCATCTTTTTAGCATTTGAATTTATTACTTCATAACCTTTATATCATTCTTTTTCAAAGAAATTATCTAGTTTTTTATATCTTTTTTCTGTGAATAATTTTTTTAGATTAGAATCTTCACTTGTAGCACCATATTCATCATGTTCATAACTTGTTGCTATGAAGTCTCCGTTTTTAGTTCATACTTTTACTCTAGGTGATATACCTGATTCTGTTAACTCATATCTCTTATAATCTAATGGTGGATTTTCTAAAATCACTCATCTCTCAATTACTGGAGTGTGTAATAAATCAACAGTACCAATTAATTCTGAAGATTGTTTATCCATTAATAAAATTACTTGAGTTTGATATTTATCTGCAATATTTAATGCTAATCATCAGAAATAATATGCTTCATCTAAACTAGAAGGGTACAAAACAACATGATTGAAATCACCAAATGTTGGGTTTAATGCATAGTTTAAATCTCAAGCTTCATGATAAGTTGGAGTACCTGTAGAAGGTCAAGCTCTTTGAGATAATACAACTGTAATAGGGAATTCTGCTTGTACTGCGAAACTTAATGCTTCAGACATTAGAGCAAATCATCAACCAGATGAACCACACATTGCTCTAGCTCATGTATAACTAGCTCAAAGTGCAGAGTTGATTACAGCAACTTCATCTTCATTTTGTATGTATTTTACTTTTCTTGAGTTAATTACTTCTCATAAAATAGTAGATGCAGGAGTCATAGGATATGCAGCATAAAATTCTAATCATCATTCGATAGCTCAATATGTTAATGATTTATTTCAATATATTAGTTCTTTTGCTACTCATATTTTACTTATTATTAATTCAGATTTATTATCTATTTTATAAGTATTAAATATATTTTTTACTATATGTATATTTTTATATATTACTTCTTGTCATTTTTTATCAAAAACATTTGTTATTTTTTCAATAATTATATCAATATCTAAATTCAAAAATAATGCATATATTCATAATAAATATGTATTATCATACTTATCATTTATTTCTAAATCAAGTATATTAAAATTTGATAAATCTATTTGTTTTTCATTTAATTTATCTAACCATTTTTTATTTATTATAATTGTAGCTCATTCTTTTAAACTAGATAATTGTCTTTCTAAGCTTTCTGCGTTAAATGCTAATATAATATCAACGTATTTAGTTAAAAATTTTTCTCAATTATCACTTATGTTAACATCAAAGAAGTTAACTCATCATTTTATCCTAGATTCATATTCTATATCAGATATCAAATCATATCATAGTTCTGCATATAATTCCGCTATTATATCTACAGTTGAGTTTATTCATGCTCATGCAGGTCCTGTAATTCTAGTATTTAAATTCATTTATATATATTTATTTTATTAATTTTCTATTATTTAAAAATATTTCATTATTTTTATTGTACACTTCATGTAGAATTTATAGCTCAAGAATCACTAGTTACTCAAGTATTATTCAAAGTTCATGTTCATCATTGTGATTTGATCAATTCTTGAATTTTAGTATAGTCATCTGGAGTCAATGTTTGTTCATTAGGTGTTGAATTATTTCATCAACCTAATATTATCATAATTCAAGTTCATACTATTCATATAATAATTCAAAATAATGCAAATATAGCCATTATTTTTGTTGCTCTATTTTTTTTTGTCATTTTAATTTTTAATATTATTTAAAATTATATCGATATTTGAGTAATTTATTGCACCATTCAAATAACTTTTGTTATTATACATAAATTTTACTATATTTCAACCAGAAATTTTAATATTTACATTTTTTCACATATAAACAAACTCAAAATCTATTTGATTTAGATTTTTTAAATAATTTATCGTTATTGTAGAAACATCTAGAGAATTATTTATCGAGTTTGTAATCATATTTATTTTGTCATATTCTTCAAAAACGATTTTTATATCTTCACTAATACTTTTTACACCATATTCTCATTTTACATTTATTGAATTTCATAACAATAAATCAGTATTACTCTTCTTATCAATGATTTTAAATGTAGGATTTATAAAACTATGTTTATTTGAAAAATCATAATTTGATGAAAAAGTTCAATTAAAAATTCTATTTCTTCATAAATCTACATTAAATTTTGAATTATTTATATTTATTCAATATTCTCAATCTAGCTGTTTTTTTACTATTAATTCATTGTAATTTATTTCTAAAAATCATCATAAATTTGAAAAATCTCAATTACTTCATAATAATTTATTTCTTTTAAAAATTTTTATAACAGTATCTTCTTCTAATATATTAACTTCATTCGTATTATTATTATTACTGTTATTATTACTTGCTATTTTTTGTCAAAATGTATTTATTAGAAAATTACTAAATATAAAATTATCTTTATCTGTTCAAGCAACTTTCATTTTTTCATCCATTTCAATTTTTATTTCATCCAATTTGTATGAAGCTGATTTAGCTTGATTTTCTATATATATTTCATTTATTTTATTTTTTTCGAGAGGATGTAGTAAAAATGAAACATTTTTTCAGTCAATATTTAAGTTATCTATTTTGTAGCAATAAGGAATTTCTACTATGTTATTTTCTTCTTTTTCACTTGGAAAATTACAATAATTATAATCCATTATTTTTATATTAACATAATCTAATCTAACTCAATTGAAAGTATTAATAAATTCAATAGCATTATTTTCTGATAATTCTATTTTATTTATATTTTCATTTATTGTTTTTGTAGTTAATAAGTTTGTTTTTATTTTATCATATTTTAGAATATATTCTTTATAACTTTTAAGAGCAGAAAAATATTCTTTATAATTTTCTTCTAAAATTCAATATTGTTCTATTATTATTTTATCTTTAGTATTTTTATCAGGTTTTAGAACTGTTTTTTGATCTTTGAAAAATTTTATAATATTATCTATATTATTTTCCAATAATTTAATATCATTATTATTAATTTTTGTATTTTCTTTTAATATTAATAATCAATTTTCATTTCTTTCTTTATAAAAATATTTTGTTTCAAATATATCAATAAATCTATTAAGAATTTTAGAATTAGTAAATAATCAAGTTCTTTTAACTTTTTCATCATTAAAAACATAAAATGAACTAGATATTTTCACATAATCATCAAATATAGCAATTAAGTCTTTTATATCTACATTTACTGAAGAATAATCTGCAGATAATAGATTATTCTCTATAAAAAATAGTAAATAATCGACTTTTTCCATATCTTCTATACTGAAATTATTTATATTTTCTCATTTAATATTTATATCTAAATCATTAAAATAATTTTTTCTAAATTCTGATATATCTTTATAAAATCAATTAATTCATACATAATCATATTTAAAAAATATTTTTTCCAAAGTAATAAGTGATTTAAAATCTATCATAAATGATTTTTGTTGAAAACTATTAACCAAGCTATATAAATTTATATTAGCATATATATTTCAGTTACTTTTTAAACTAACATAATAATAGTATTTAATTATATTTTCTATTTCTTTTTTTCAATTTTTATCTAATTTTTCTATCTCCCTAATGCTATCAAAAATTATATTTGTAGTCTTTATATCAATTTCAGTACTATTTAGTAATATATTTAAATTTCTTATAATTATATTTTTATAATAAGAACTTTTTTTGCCAGGATTAATAAAAAAATTAGAATAATTCATTATTAATTTTTCTCCAGGTAAAGTAATTATTGAAGATTTTAATAATTCATTAAATGAAATTAAATTATTATCATAATCATTTTTTGTAAATAATATACTTTGTTCTATAGTTTTTTGTATTTCTGTATTATTTAGACTTATTAAATTTAAAAAATCATTTTCTATTTTTTGATTTTTAAATATTTGTTTATTATAAAAACCAATTGTATTTACTTGAGAAATTCTTAATAAATCTGAATTTTTTACATATATATTTCTCTCAGGAGAAAAAATAAGATAAGTGTGAGGAAATAAATCTAAGCTAGTAATTTGTTCATTATTTTTAAGATTTTTTAGATTAATTTCAATTAAAGAACTTAGTGATAAAATTATATTTTTATTAGGATTCAAATTATTTACTATAAATACTCAAGGTCATTTATTATTTATTTCAAATCAATTTCATTTTATAATATAATTTGAATTTATATTTTTTAGATTGAAATAATATATTCATTTTTCTAAAGTTATTATAGAAATTTCATTATTGTCTTTTATTTCTAAATTTCATTCAGAAAAAATTATCTCATTAGAAATATCAAATTTTTTAATATAAATAGTTCATGTATTAAAAGATGAACTTTCTTTTGTACTAAATTCATTTTTTTCGTTACTTTGTAATTCAAATAATCATGATTTTAAATCATTATTATTTGTTATAACAGAATTAATATTATTATTTGTTAAATATGTAACAAATAATAAAAATGTTAGCAAAAACAAACTAATTAATCCAAGAATTATTTTTGATAATATATTCACTTTTTATATATTAGAAAATAAGAGATTAAAAATCCTAATGATTATATATTCAAATCATATTTTTGCAATGATTTTATAATACTAAAATTAATTATTTGTATCAGAATTATAAATATCTATAAATTCTTTAATTATATTTTTTTCTTTTAATAAAATTCATATTTCTCTGTTTTTGTCTATTGAATTATCAGACATATTAATACTTCATACATATAAATATTTATCATCTATTAATATTGCTTTTGCATGAATTTTTGGCTTTTTTATAAATTCTATTTTTATTCAATTGTTTTCTAATTTTATAGTGTTTTCATTACTTAAAGCTGTGTCAGCTAAAATAATTCATATATCTATTTTTTTAATTTTTTTAATATCAATTAATTTATTAACGAATTCATCATCTAACATGTATTGAAAATACATTTTTATATTATTTTCTGCTTTATCAAATAATTTATTAAATTTTATTCTAGACGTTTTTGGACTAAAAACAAGATTATCATTGAATATATCAGTTTTTATTCACAAAAAATCATTATTAAAATTTTGTACCAAAGACTTATTTATATTAGTATCATATGTAAAAATGAAAAAATCTCTATTTTGAGTAAAAGTAGAATAAGTAAAATTTCCAGAGGAAATAATTGATAAATTATCAATTATCAATACTTTTGAATGATTTAATGAATAGTTATCTTTGTTTGACCATTGGATTTCTATTCAGTTTTTTTCCATATTATTATAAGCGGAATTATTTATATTACTTGCTTTGTATGGAGATTTTTCTAATATAATTTTTATAGATATCTCTCTTTTTTTTGCTTTTATCAATGCTTCTTGAATTCTTTTTTCAGTTAACATATAAGTCTCCAAATATATATTTTCTTTTGCATTATTTATAAGCTCAACAATATTATTTAGTAAATCTTTATTAGGTGTATAATAAAATTTTACATCACTTAATTCTTTTAATTCTTCTAAATCAAAATTAATTAATTCTTGTTTCAGTGTTTTTTCATTTTTTTCCGTATTTAATTTATCTTGATGAAAAGATTTATATTCTTCAAAATTATAGAAAGAAAATACTATTAAAAATAATATTATAAATACAAAAGAGAATATTTTATTTGGATTATTCATATTAAATGATAAATAAATAGTAATACTTTTCTTGCTTAAGCTAGATAAGTTGTCTGAGAGATTGTTTCATATATTATCCAAATATTTTTTCAAAAACTCACCCTTTATTTACATTTAATTTTTTTTCTTTTGCAATTTTTTCATAATTTTCTCTTTCTGTTTTACTTAATTTTTTAGGTATTTTTAAGGATAGATTAATGAATAAGTCTCACTTTGAATCACTATCTATGTGTTTTACTCAATCATTAGATATTTTTATAATAGTGTCAGCTTGTGTACCAGCTTTTATTTCTATATTTCTTTTTCAAATTACTGGAATATTTATTTCTTTTTTAGTTCAAAGTATTGCTTCTATTACATCTATTTCCAATTCATAATACAGATTTACTCTTTCTCTTTTAAGTCATTTATCTTCTAATTCTACACTAAATCTTACATATAAATCTCAATTTTGTTTTGTTCCTACTCAGTTATTTCATTCTCATGTTATTTTTATAATCATTCCATCATCTATTCATGCTGGAATATCTATTTCTATTTCTTTTTTTACTAATTTTCTTTTTTCACCATGACAATTACTACATACCTCGCTAAATACTTCTCAGCTACCACTACAAACATCACAAGTACCTGTTTGTTGAATAGTTCAAAACATGCTTTGAGTAGTATAAGTTATTTGTCATCTACCATTACATTTACTACATGTAGTTTTTCATTTTCATCATTCTCAATCACAAGTTACACATGTTTCTTTTTTATTGAATTTAATCTTTTCTTTACCTCAATAAATACTAGTTTTTAAATCAATTTTTATTGTAGTTTCTATATCTTCTCATGCATAATTTGTACTTCTTTTTCTAGATTTACCACCGAATCATCCACCAAAAAACGATTCAAATATATCTCACAAATCTACATCTACTCATCAACTGAATCATCCTCAAAAAGGATTTCAAGATGCTCATCCAGCTTTACCAAACATATCGTATTGTTGTCTTTTAGTATCATCTGAAAGTGTAGAGTATGCTTCATTTATTTGTTTAAATTTTTCTTCTGCTGCTTTATCTCAAGCGTTTCTATCAGGATGATATTGCATCGCTAGTTTTCTATAAGCTTTTTTAATATCTTCTTTGCTTGCCGATTTATCTAATTCTAAAATGCTATATAAGTCCATTAATAATATTTGTTAAGTTATAAAATCTTTTAGTATTTTATTGAATTAGCTTGATTTGTAAAGAGTGAAAAATTACAACAAAAAAATGAAACAAATATTTGTTTCATTTTTTATCTACTTCATATTCTATATTCTATTTCTTTACTTACAAAATCTTTATCGCGACCATATTTAAGTCTAGATAATTCTACATATGCTTTAGCTAATTTTTCTTCTCATTTTTCTAAGTATGGATTTAGAGGAATTATAGAAAAAGGAGTTGATGGTTGTGTGTCAATTGATAGTTTCATTGTAGCTTTAAATTTGTCCATATTAACTAGGTCTTGATCAGAAAAAGTAGGAGCAAAATATTTAGCCATAAATTCTCAATCATCTGGTCAAATTTTGTAACTCATAACAGTTCACACATTTCAAAATATTGCATGCTTCAAATTCAAACTAGATTTAGTCAAAGCATCACTTTGTTCTAATTGTCATAAATATTGATGTGCAATATTCAGAGACAATCTATATTTTCTGGCTTCAGATAATATTGATTCAATAGAATCAGTTACATAGTTTTGGAATTCATCAATATATAAGAAAAAATCTGATCTATCTTCTTTTACTATTTTATCTCTTCTCATAGCAGCCATTTGTATTTTTGATACTAATATCATACCTAATAATTTTGAGTTCAAATCTCCAAGTCTTCATTTACTCAAATTTACTAGTAATATTTTTTTATTTTGCATTATATCAAGTATATCAAAACTACTTTTTACTTGTCAAATAATATTTCTCATCATTTTATTAGTCGTAAATTGACCAAATTTAGCAGCAAAATAAGGAATAATTTCAGCTTTTTCTCTATCTCACATTGATGCATAAGTTTTTTCCCACCAGTTTTTTACTATAGGATTTTTTACATATCTAACTCTGTCTTTTTGAAAATCTACATCAGTAAATAGTCTAACTACATCAGTAATAGCTCATCATTGAGGATAATCCATAAGAGTAAGTACTGCATTTCTAAAATAGTCTTGTATCCTAGGACCAAATATTTCATTACCAAATAATTTTATCATGATATTTAGTGCATCCATAGCAACTAATTCTTTTTCTTCATCAGAGTCAGCTTCTAGTAGATTTAATCATAATGGTCTATCTAGATCTGAAGGATCAAAGATAATTACATCATCAGCTCTTTCTCTAGGTATAAAAGGCATCAAATCACGCGCCAAATCTCCATGAGGATCTATAACACAGATTCATTCTCAGTTTATAAAGTCTTGTCTTGCCATTACTTGTAAAATACTAGATTTACCAGTACCAGTTTGTCAAATAACATAAAAATGTCTAAATCTATCTTCTGTTTTTATCCTGATTTCTTTTTTTACTCATCTATAAATATTATGACCTAGTAATAATCATTCTTTAGGTATATTTGCTGGTACTTTTACTATTTTAAAATTTTGCCATTTTATTTCAGGTGTATTGTTATATCTTTTATGAGGAAAATGAAATATTGAAGATAATTCTTCAGTATTTAAAATCATTTTTTTTAAATAATAAGGTTTTTTAAAAAATCTATAGATATAATTTTTTATCAACTTTTCTTTATTATGATGAATTGTATTACTAAATTTATTGAAATCTGGATAAGAAAATTGTGTAAATGCAGAAATTATATTTGTTAGTTCAGTTTGAACCATAGTTTTGTTATTACCTGTAGCAATTATTCTTATAACTGTTTCAAATCCTGTTTTATCTCATTTTTCGTCAACTGTTTTGGCTCTATCTTGAGTAAGTGCTGATGTTGTATTTTCCATTCAAGTTTTACCATCTTTTTCTCATGACATAAAAAACATTTCCATTAATCAAACAAATATTTTAAATGGATTAAGTGTAAACCAAGTATTTTTTCATTTCATTATATTGGAACTAGCTTTACTACAATCTCATTGCCAATCATCAGGAATCGGTCTTACAAGTATTTGTATCACTGCAGATTCATCGTCTTCCAATTTTGAAAATGCATTTGTTATATTGTTAATAGGATCTGATTCCAATTTCAAGTATGTTTTTATAGGGAAGAAAAACTCTTTAGAAGTATTTAAATATGTTGCTTCTACATATTTTCTATTTTTAAATATGTTTACTTCTGTTGTTTCTTCTATAATCGCATCAGTATAAAATCAATTTACTTGTTTTTCTATTAGATGTTTATAGTTTTTTGGTGTAACTATATAGAAAAATATTTCATTTTCATGAGCAATATATTCAAAACTTAGTAAATCTTGACCTAAGATTTTTTTCAGTATTTTTCTAGAATAAATAGATTTTAATGAAGCAAAAAGTTGCTCCATAAGTCAAATCATTTCTTTGAAGTCTTTTGTAGTTTCTTTTTTTTCATCCAAATCACTATCTTTTTTTGGTAGTGTGATTTTCAAAAATGTTAAATCAAGAGTTCTTTTGTAATCAGCTTTTTTCTTGAATATTCTATAAATTATGAATACCAAAGCTCATAATATAAGTATACTAAAAAATGATATTAAAAAATTATTCATCATTAATTTAATTATAAATTATTTATTTTATTTATTATATCATATTTTTATTTAAAAAGAAAAAATTTTGTATCTAAAAAAATAATGTGTTAATATATTTGTAAGAATATATAAATTTATATTAAAAATAATGCAAAAATCACAAAGTTTAAATTCACCAGAACCTCAAAATAAGTTACTAAATAAATATAGTAGCAATTTTTTGAATTCACAGAATTATATTTTGGGGAAGAGTGAGAAAGATAAAGTTAAATCTATATATTTAACAACAAAAATAAATAATTTTAGTAATTATATAGTAATAAAGAAATAAATGACTAAATCTAAATCCTTCTATATAATCAAAAAATAAATTCTCCTTGAAAAAATCATAAAAATAGCTATATTTTCATAAATATTTATTAATTATAAATTTGTGTCAAAAATTATTCTATTAGACTCTATTCGTAGCATGCAAAATGTAGGTGCTATATTTAGAAATTGTGATTGAGCTGGATTTGAAAAAGTGATATTAACATGACATTGTCCGACTCCTCCTAGAAGTGATATAAGTAAAACTGCTCTTGGTGCTCAAAATTGGATAGATTGGGAATATTATAGAGACCCATTTGAAATAGTGGCTAAATTGAAACAAGATTGATACAAAATATATAGTGTAGAACTAGATAAAAGAAGTATAGATTATAGAGAATTATTCAACAAAAATGAACAAAATGTGTGCCTAATAATGTGAAATGAGGTATCATGAGTAAATCAAAAATTACTAGACATATCAGACGAAATAGTTATTATACCTATGAGATGACAAAAAGAATCACTAAATGTATCTGTTGCTGCATGAATAGTTATGTATGCAGTTTAATTTCTTTATTTTCTGCCCCTTCCAGGGGAAGTACCCGCAGGGGGTAGGGGTAAAACCTAAGTACTTAATTCTTTTACGTAATGTTAATACTCTTAATGTGGGAATTACTTTTAACTTCTTTCTATGCTAAAAAAAATAATACTTACATTTTTTGTATTGATAACTAGTTTGTATTCACAAACTGTTTTTTGAGCATATTCTATTCCTGTTCAAGATGTGTTTTCAGATATAAATTCAAATTATAAATATCTAAATGAATTACAAACTTTGTATGATAAAGGAATGATATTTCCAGATAAAAATGGTAAATTTAATCCAAATGAATTGTTAAATCGTGACGAATTTGTATGAATATTATGAGAAGTAACTTGTAAAAAATGTATACAGCCAAATACTTCATATGATTTAGTAAATAAGTATGAAAACAAATTAGTATTTTATGATATAAATCAATCTAATAAATATTTTTATTGTATAGCAGATTCTACTAATAATTCATTTTTGAGTTGATATCATCAATGATCAAAATGTGAAGATTGAACTATTAAAATATGAGAAAAACCTTTTTGTCCTAATAATACAATAGTTTTGGAAGAAGCATTGTCAATTATACTTAAAGCTTCAGGAATTTTGTCTAATAAAGAAGCTGATCAAATTAGACAAAATATAATTAATTGAAAAATAACAAAAAAATTATCAACAGATGTAAGTCCTAAAAATATAGATGGAAGTGTTTATAGTTTTTACCCAGATTTCCAAAAAGCTCTTGAATATGAGATTATTGATGTAGATAAAAATTGAAGTATTAAAAAATATAAGTTATTAGAATTAACTGATTGAAAAATTAGACCAAAACAAACTATTTCAAAAGAAGAATTTTTAAGAATTGCTTTTGTAGCCTTAAAGGCGAATTCTTGTAGTCAAAAATCGGATAATAAACTACCAATTGATATTATTGTTTATAATAAATCTTGTGATAGCAATAAAACAAATTGTAAGTATTCTGATTTGAATGATTTAGATAATACTTATGATTTTACACTAAATACTATTACTAAATGTGATAAATGAATTAATGAACCAGATTGATACATATGGAGGTTTTATAATAATTCTACATGAGAAGAAATAAAGAAATATTGAAAATATATAGATAATCATAAATTCTTGTATAGTTGAGAATGGAAAATATTTTTGAGAGTTATTGATTCTTGTTGAAATACTTCAGAAATTTATAATACTTTTTTTGTTAATAATTGAAAAATACCGTCTGATAGTAATATTAACAATAATTCTAATAAATATAACTTACAATCAGATATTATTGCTTCAAAAATAACAGGTGAATGACCATTATTAATAGATTATTCTTGAATTGTTAGTTGATGAGAATGACCTTATTCATATTTTTGGGATTTTTGAGATTGAAATTCTTGATATTGAAAAGATACGAGTAATCTTTATAAACAATTGTGAATATATAACTTGAAGCTAATTGTAACTGATAAAAATGGTATATTCACATCCTCTACTTTATCTGTAAATGTTACATCAATATCAAATAAAATAATTGATTCTGATAATGATTGAGTTTTTGATGATAAAGATTTATGTCCTCTTATTGCAGGGAGTAAGGATAATAAATGATGTCCAATATTAGAAGAAAAATGTAATAATTCTATTAAATGTAGAGAATGAACATTTTGTAATTCTAATAATATATGTGAGGCGAATATTTTATCTAGTAGTTGTGAATATAGTTGATGAAATGCAATATTTTGAAATGCAATTTGTAATTCTTGTCCTTGTGATTATAGATTGGATTTTGTATCTACACTGAGAAAATGTGATTTAATATTTCCAGCAATTGTTTCTCCTGATAATAGAAATATTTATAATAGATGACAATTTTATCAAATAAAATAAAAAGAACAGAGGACTTAAGTCCTCTGTTCTTTTTATTTCTTAAAACTTTCTAGAATATCTTGAGCTAAGTCTTTTCATCATAGTCAAAATGCGAGACCTCAAGCTAATGTTAACATTGATACAAATCATATTAGAATTGTATATGTTATTTGATTTTCTATACCTATTTTACTTAGTACTATCATAAGTGTAAAAAATAATATTACAACTTTTGCTCAACTTGCTACTATTTTAGCAGTTTTTTGTTTGCTAAAATTCAGTGCATGATATACTAAGTCATATATGAAATTTGCAAATCTTATACCAAAGAATCATATGATAATTCATACAAATAGACTTGGTAAATATGTAAGTAATTCTCATAAAAATTGTTCTATTTCTTTTATTCAAATAGCTACTATTGATAATCTAAAAAATACTAAAAATACATAATATGATAATGCTTTTGATGTAATCTCATTTATTTTTATTTTGTCAGATAATTTGTTTGTTTGTTTATTTAAATATTGTTCTTTTTTATCATCTTCTACTATATCACTTAAATCAATATTCAATTTATCTATTAATTCTATAATTTTGAATTTTTTAAATAAATACATTACAAATTTATATATAAATACTGAAATCAATGCTCATATTCATAAAATAGCTAAAGCTCAAATAATTTTTGGCAAATAAAATTCAATATTATTTGTAATATCTAAGTAAAAATTTGAGAATATTTTTTCGAAATCTATATTTAACATAATTAATTTTTATATATTAGTGTATTTATATTAACATATTTATAAAAAAAAACAAAAAAAAATTGACTAAATAAATAAAATTAATAAAATGCACCTGCAATTTTAAATTGTATGCGGGGGTAACATAAAAGAGTGAGTGTACTAAGGCTTCAACCCTTGGGTGTGCGAGTTCAAACCTCGTCCCCCGCTCCATATAAAATATAGCTTAGACCTTATCGTTTAGAAATAATCTAAAAAATGAGTTTTGGGCTTTATTTTTTGAAATAAATAAATATAATATAAAAAACATTTAAATACTAAAATATAGAATTATGGCAAATAGTCACGGGTTAAAATCTAGCATTGTAAAAAAACAAGCTGCATCTAGAAAATTAGCAAAAAATAAAAAAGCTGCTTTTCAAGTATATATAGGTAATGAAAATCCACAATCTAGAAAAAATCAAAGTTTTAAAGCTAGAATACATTATTTTGAAAATAAGAAAAATTTTCCAAAGAAAAAACTTACAAATAAAAATCCATCTACACTTATTGAGCAATGAATTATAGATGAAAGAGGTTTTTTTGTAAAAGGTAAAAAGAAAAATTTCTTAACATGATCTATGGTAGATACTAAAGGTTTAGATTTCTATGGAATGCCTAGATAATATAATACTCAAGTTTTCGCTTGAGTTTTTTTTATAAGACCTCACCCTAGCCCTCTCCTTATAGGAGAGGGGATAAAAGGATTTTTAATAATTATTCCTTATGCTTCCTCTCCTCTAAGGAGAGGATTGAGGTGAGGTAAATTTTATTTCTTTATATTCTATTTTATGCAAAGATTTTTTTTAGCAGATTTAAATACTACAAATTTTACATTTGTTTTGACTAATGAAGAAATGATTCATCAACTTGTTAAAGTATTGAGAGTAAAAATATGAGAAAAAATAATTTTTTTTGATGGAGAAGAAAATTATGATTATATTTTTCAGATTAAACAAATAAATAAAAAAGATATAGTTTTGGATCAAATATGAAGAAATGAGAAAAAAACTGAAATAGATTTTGAGTTAAATTTGTATCAATCTATTCCAAATAAGCTTGATAAAATAGAATATATAATCCAAAAATGAGTAGAGGTATGAATTAGAAATTTTGTATTTTATAGAAGTGAAAGAAGCCAAAAATTAATAATAAGTGATAATAAAATAGATAGATTAAATAAGATAATAATAGAAGCAGTAGAACAATCTGGTAGAAACTATGTTCCAGAATTAGTAATATTAGATAAGTTTGATTTTTCAGTACTTAAAAATGACCAAAATATTATTTTTCATACATTTAGTCATGAATCTACTTTACTTAAGGAATTAAAACTAGATTTTGATAAAAATATTAATTTATTTGTATGACCAGAATGATGATTCAGTGATTTAGAAATGAAGGATTTCAAAAAAATATTCTGAAAAAAAGTACATTTATGAGATAGAATATTAAGAACAGAAACTACAGGAATAGTAACAAGCTTTTTTATAATTCAAAATAAAGAATATGCAGTTCAAGAATAGAGAAGAATATGATAAAAATATGACTTATAACACTAAAGAAAATTGTTATTTTTGTAGTGAGAATTTGCCAAATACAAATGAAATATTACATATTACAGACTTTTGGATTATTATATTTAATAAATTTCCATATTTTGAATATGATAGATCTCTATTAGTTATTCCTAAAAGACATATTGAATTTACTGTAGAATTAAATCAAGAAGAATTATTAGATTTTTTAGAAGTAGAAAAATATTTAAAAGAATATTATAAATATGATGATTATTTTTCATTTATTAGACAGTCAAAATCTAATAAATCAGTAGAACATCTTCATTATCATTATATGAGATGAATTCCTAGTGCAAGAGTAATTGATTGAGAAAATTATTTCTTAATCAAAAACAAGTCCAGCTAATTTGCTAGACTTGTTTTTTATTTAATAATTTCATTAATCATATTTTCTAAAGTTTTTTCATCCAATTCTTCTGATATTATTTTATATTTTCAAGTCATGTTATTTAATATTAGACTTGCTGGTACTGATTTAATTCATAACATTCTTCATTGTACGAATTCTCTTTCTACTTGAATTTTAGTCATACCATTATTAAAACACTCATTAAATTTTATCTTATCTACTCACATATTTTCTGCCAAAGTTGATAAATTTTCTATTTTATATCATTCTCATCCAGATTTTGTTTCTGTAAATATTTTACCTATATATTCTAAGTATTTTTCTCAACCTGCAATATTTTCTACACACTTGCTTGCTTCTGCTTCTTTTTGTGCATTTTTATGAGTTGGTAGTGGAAAATTTTTGAATATATAATTTACTTTATCATCATTTTTTTCTAAAATATTATTATATACTCAGCTTGTATGTTGAGATTTACAAAAAGTACATTCCATATCTGAAAATTCTATAACAGAAATTACAGCTCAAGTATTTCATTTAATATAGGTATCTTTTTTTAAATCATCTATAATGCTAGGATCTAATAAGTTTGAATTATTATTATTTTGTTTTTCAAATATTTCTTTTATTAATCAAGGTTTTTCATTTTTTATATTATCTAAATAAGATAATATTTCTCTTTTTTGAATTTCTTGTAATATTATGTAATTTTCTTTTCATCATATTTTTTTGTATTCATTTTCCATTATACTATCATTTATTTGAGTAACCATACTTTGTGTAAACATATAATTAGTTGATATAATAGTTAAAGTACATAACACTATTATTATCATTAAAATTGTATTTCTTTGTGCATTTGAATTAAACATTTTTATTTAGTTAGTATTTAAATTTTTTTATATATTTGTTTTTCACCCGCCATATTTAGAAGAGGAAATTTATTCACTTTTTAATATTCACAATGGTTGTTTTAGTTTATCGTTTACAGGAGCATTTCTTATTAAATAAGTGACGGTACAATAAAAAGTATTGTTCATATCATTAAATAAATTATCACTAGACATTAAACATCAATTAGTTACTCATACTCTGTATTGCTTCAAACTTTCATTCATACTTGAGTTGAGCGGTTCAATATGTTTGACTCAATTTATATCATACATATATCATTTATAATCACTATCTTCTAGATTATCTACATAATCCAGTACGCAGGCATTTATATCTGGAGTACTAGCATAATATCTAGTTACGGGTACTCATATTGTTAACATGAGAATTACAGGGTATAGTATATTTGTTAATTTCATTTTTTTTAGTTTGAACTAATTTTGTAACAATAATTATTGTATTTATAGTTTTATTTTAATCAAAAAAAAATATATAATTCAAAAAAACAACTAGATTTTTTGCATATATTAGATTTTTATGCTAATATTTACTAAACAACTATTTAATAAAAAATGATTATGTTAAAAAGAATTATGCCTATAATTATGTTTATTTGCCTTGTAATTGCCAATAATACTGGTATAGTAATTGCAGCAGATAGTGAACCTATCTATACTCAATTTAGACAGGTTGATAAAGGTACTTTCAATGAATTTAGATATAAAATAACAGATTCATTCTTTAATTTTAGAAATAAATATGAATTGGATGGTAAAATAGATGTACAATCTGCTAAATTAATATTAGATTATGCTAGACAAGGTTATAATTATCTACCAGATAGTTTAAGTAATAAAAATTATTATAATTATTTAAAAACTGCAGTAGAAAGAGGTATATTATTTCCAAATAATACTTCTAATTATACTGCTATACAAGTAGCGGTTGAAAATTTTTTGGACAAGACAACAATTCAAACAATAAAATGAAAAGTAGAAGCGTTTCCAAGTACTTGAAATGCTCCTTTAACAGTTACATTTAGATGAAGTAATATAGTGGATCCAACTGGAACAAAAATACCTACATATAACTATACTTGGTGGATGTACGAAAATGGTAGAAGAGTAATTTTGTGAAGTGGACTATCTATTTCTCATGTATTTAAAGAAGAGTGAACATTTTCAGTATTTTTAGATGTATCATCAGCACATAAAAACGAAGCTTGATATACAGATGTTTTACCTTTTTCATCTAGAGCAGATGTTGTAGTAAAAGAAAAAATTGCATCAATTATATTAAAAGTAAACTCTGTAAATTTATTAAATAGCGAATTAATAAAATTTACTCCAGAAGAGGCTAAATATGGCTTATTATTTGATGCAACAAGCTCTACTCCTACATCTTGAGCAAAATTTGCAAAAACTACATGGAATTTTTGAAACTGAGTTATAAGAGAAAATATTTGATATCCAAAAGTAGAGAGAGTTATTTATCCTAGAGAATGAGATTATACAGTTACTTTGACATTACAAACAAATGAATTAAAAAAAGTAGAAAAAAAGTTTATAATAAGTATTCATAATCCAATAGCAACAATCAAATCTAATGCAGATGAATGATTTATGTGAGATAAATTTACTTTTACAGCACAAAATTCTACTAATAATAGTAATTTAACTTATGCTTGGGAACTTATAGATTTGGATAAAGATGCGGTTATATTAAGAAAATCAGGAACATTATTTTCATATACATTTAATGAAAAATGAAAATATAATGTAAAAATGAATGTTACAGAACTATCATGAGATACAGATACTGATTCAAAAATAATATATATTAATTCAAGACCTCCTATTGCAGAATTTGTAAATACTATTCCTTTTCCTAACAAACCTAATAAAGTATTTTTGGATGCTACAAAAAGCTATGATCCTGATATTTCAGATGATTGAAAATTAAAATATTCATGGATAATAAATTGAGATAGAGTTAATTTGGAAGAACCAAATTTTAACGGATCTACTTGATATTATACATTTGATTCTATATGAGATCATTCAGTAGTATTAGAGGTGGAAGATCCTGATAATATAATTTCACAAAAAAAATTAAAAGTACCAGTTAAATCATTACTTTCTGTTGAGTTTTTTATATTTCCTAGAGTTGCTCAAAGAACTAATTCAGTTAGATTTGTAGCAGAATCATCACAAGCAAAATTTTATGAATGGGATTTTTGAGATGGTAACAAAAAATCATGAAACAATGATACAATTTCTCATTCATATGATAAAAGTGGTATATTTAATGTAAAATTAAAAGTAGTAGATACAAATGATAATCAAAATACTTTTACAAAAAGTGTATATATATGAGACTCAGATTCACCATTTTCTTTTATTACATTATTAGATTCGAATAGAAATAATGTAATATTTGAGGAATCTGCATGTTGAGAGGGTGCATATATATTAAATAGAGTTGATACTGTGATATTTTCTTGAAATGAAAGTATAGATATAAATGGTGATAATAAATGATTGACTTATTCATGGAAATTATGAAATCAAGATTTTAAGAATACTTGAGAATTTACAAAAAAATTTGATGATTTATGATGTTTTCCTATTAAATTAACAGTAAAAAGTAATTCAAGCTGAAAAACTCATAGTACAACTACTTATGTAGAAGTAAGAAATTTGAAACCAACTTTATCATCACTTGATGTATCTTTAGTAAATGATACAACAGATCCAGTTATAGTAAATGTATCTGCATTATGAGCAAAAGATAGAGACGGAGTAGTGCAATCATATTTGTGGTATTATTATACAGATATTGATTCTGAACCACAAGAATATAGGGCTACAAAGTCATCAAATACTAGTTTTGTACTACCAAAAGTTACTTGAAATTATTACTTTGTAGTAGTAATGAAAGATAATAATGAAGAAAGAATTACATCTGAAGAAATAACAGGTTCTAAGTATTTTATTACTCTTACTTGAGATAATTTAAATACTCCTATCATTAAACTGAGTGTTGATAATTCATCAATATCAGTATGAGAAGAAGTTACTTTTACAGCAAATGTAGAAAATATATTATGACAAGATATTACAAATAAAGTAAAATATTCTTGGGATTTTGATTGAGACTGATTTTATGATAAAGAAACTACTACAGGTAAAACTAGTCATAAATATATATCTTCATGAGAAAAACATGCAAAAGTAAAAGTAAAACATAAATGATTTAGTAATACTAAAAGTGTTACATTAAATGTTTCTAATTTGTTAGTTCCTGATTTTTGATATATTTCTATATGAAATAAATTTATATTTTTTAATAATAGTAAGTGAACAACAGATTCTACAGAGTGGAATTTATGAGATGGTACTATTATAAAAAATAGTAATTCATTTATTCATGAATACAAAGATAATAAAGTTTCACATTTAGTAAATTTAAAAATTACTGAATGAACAAAAGTAAAAGATATAAATCAAAAAGTAGTTAAGAATGTAAAAAATATAGTTACATCTAGAAAAAATGGTTTAGTAATATTTTCATCACCAACAATAAATGAAAAAAATGAAATATTATTAGAAAAAAGAGATGAAAATGTATTTGTATATTTATGAGCAAGTAATTGAGATATTATTAATTATGTTATAGATAACGATATAGAAATTGATTCTGATTTAAATTGAACTAATGATGATGATGAGGATAATTCACAATTTACTTCATATACTTCAGGTGGAGTAATAAATGTAGTATTAAATGATAATAAAACTCAAAAAATAAGATTATATATCAAAAATTCAAAAAATGAAGTAATAGATTCAAAAGATATAACTATTATTAAATCATATATAGAAGATAAAATAATAGATCTAAATAACATAGTTTTTAAATGAGTTTCTGAATCAATTAAGTTGAAAATTGAAAAATTGAAAGAACATGTAAATAAATTGCCAAAAGAACATAAATTAAAAGCAATGATGTATGTTCAAAAATTACAAGAAGATTGGTTTGATAATAGAGAAAAAACTAATGTGATACTTGAGTTTGAATGATTTATACAAGATACAAAAATAGAGAATTCAGAAGAAATTATAAATTTATTAGAGTCTTTATTAGTAGATGATCAAAAGGATAAAAGTGAAAAATCAATAGCTTTTATTGCACTTAAAAACTTAATACCTCAAACTATAATTTGTAAAGATATTAAAACTGCCATAGAAACTAATTGTTATCTTGATTTGGTAAGTAAATTGGAAGCAATAAAAGATAATGAAAATGTAGATGAAAATAAAGTTTTGTGAACAGAAATATTAAAAGCTATTGCGGGTGATACTGTAATGACTAATAAACAAAAAACAGATTTTAAAGCTATATTAAAAACATTAATATATTGATGATTATCAAATATTCCTACAAATGAAATCTGACCAGTAGAGCAAGAAACACAAAATACTTCTACTAGTAATTTCATTGATTTACTTATAAATATATTAAAATGGTTATTTTATATTATCATTTGATTTGGATTAATTATATTTATTTTTTATATATATTATTTAATAGTTAATAAAGATAAAAATATATGATTTCAAGATTTCATAATTGATAGAACATCTTGAATTAAAAAATCAAAAATTGAATCAAAAGATGATTGATTAAGTGATATATTGAATGAAATACAAAATAATGAAAAAATAGATAACAAAACTATTGAAACAAAACCTGAAATTAAAGTAATATTAAAAAATACTGATATAAAACAGGAAAATAAAAAAGATGAAGTGCCAGATTGGTTGAAATGAAGTTTTGCAGAAGAAGTAATACCAGAAATAAAACCAGAAACTAAACCAGAAACTAAATCAGAAATAAAACAAGAAACTAAAACAGAAGAAATAAAACAAGAAACAAAAACTGAAACAGTTCCAGATTGGTTAAAGTGAAGTTTTAATGAGGTAAAAACATATGAAGAACCTGAAATAAAATCAGAAACTAAAACTGAAGAAATAAATCAAGAAACAAAATCTGAAAATGTAGATGAGATATCAAATATAGAGACAGATAATATACCTGATTGGTTGAAGTGAAACTTTAATGATGTAAAAACATATGAAGAACCTGAAATAAAACAGGAAACTAAAACTGAAGAAATAGAACAAGAAATAAAATCTGTAAATATAGATGAGATATCAAATATAGAGACAGATAATATACCAGATTGGTTAAAATGAAGTTTTAATGAGATAAAAAATGTAGAAGAAACTTCAAAAAAACAAGATGATAAAATACCAGATTGGTTAAAATGAAGCTTTACTGATGAAGTAGTTAGTGAAACTATAAAAGAAGAAACAAAAATGGAAGAAGTTAAATTGGAAAAACCAAAAATAGAAGAAAAAGAAGAAACTAAAAAAGAAGAAAAAAAAGTTGAGAAAAAGGGAGAAAAATCTGTTAATAAGAAAAATATAAAAAAAGAGGTAGTAGTTAAAAAACCAGATAAAAAAACAGATAATATTAAAAATACAGATGAAATTATTGAACAAGATATTACAAATGAATTATGGGATGATTGAATGAAAATCCCTGATTGGTTAAAATCTACTTGAGACGATAATGAAGCAAATACTACTAAATAAATAAAATACTCTAATCAATTTAGAGTATTTTTTTATTGCAATTATTAATATAAGAGTATAATAGAAACTGATTAATATAAATTTAACTGAAAATAATAATAATAATGGATAAAAATGATATAATAGATTTTTTCAAGGATTTAGTATTCATAGTTGTAGTAGTTGTAATAATAAAAACATTTTTGGCAATGCCTTTTCAGATTAATGGTCAATCAATGTATTGATCTTATTATGATAAAGAATTTATTATAGTTGATAGGCTTTCTTATTACTTAACTGAACCAAAAAGGTGAGATGTAATTGTTTTTAAACCTTATATAAGTGATGAAAGGAAGTATTTTTTGAAGAGAATTATAGGTATACCTTGAGATATTGTGAAAATAGAGGAATGAAAAGTTTTTTTAAAAAAATCTTGAACAACTGAGTATAATGAATTGGATGAAAAATATTTAAATAGTGAAAATAAATGATTTACATTTGTATGATGAAGTAAAGCAATGCATCAGTATACACTTTCAGAATGACAATATTTTGTTTTAGGTGATAATAGAAATCATTCTACAGATTCAAGAGAATGTTTTTCTAGTTGTGCAATTGAGTGAAGAAATAATTTTATAAATGATAGTGATATTACAGGTAGAGTATTATTAGATTTATGATATTTTAATTTTAAATCTTTTTCATTTATGCAACCTAATTTATGAATAGATTCTAAGCCTAGATTTTTTGATTCTCCTAGTAGTTTTGATTATTAATATGAATAAATTTTATTTAATTGATAAACCTTTGGATGTTACTAGTTTTGATGTTATTAGAATACTGAGAAAGAAATTAAATACTTCAAAAATGTGACATACATGAACTCTAGACCCTCTGGCGACAGGAGGTCTTTTAGTTGCTGTGTGAAATTATACCAAACTCATTCCATATTTCGAAAAAGATACTAAAGAATATGTTTTTACCGTAAATTTAGACTGAGTTTCTCCATCATTTGATTTGTGAACACAAGTAGAATTTATTTCATCAGAAGCTCAAAAAATTGCAAAAGAATCTATTACTAATGAAAAAATTGAAAAATTATTAAATCTAAATTTTACTGGAAAAATATCTCAAATACCACCAAAATATTCAGCATTGAAGATGTGATGAAAAAAAGCATTGGATAAAATCAGATCATGAGAAGAATTCGAAATGAAAGCAAGGGAAGTAACAATAAAAGATATAGAGTTATTAGATTTTAGTTATCCAAGTGCAACTATAAGAGCAGTAGTAAGCGCTTGAACTTACATCAGAAGCATTGCATATGATTTATGAGATATGTTATGAACATGATGATATGTAACTAAATTGAGGAGAACAAAGATAGGTTCTCTAGATATTTCATTTGGACAAAATTTGGATGAATTTGATGCTACAAAATCATTTGATATAAAAGAATTATTCAAAAAGAAGAGTTTTATAACATTGCCAAATGATGTTTTGCAAAAAATAAATAATTGATTAATAGTCGAACAAAAGTTTGATTTGGAAATATGAGTTGATTTATTTGTATACGATTGAGAAAATATTACAAATATAGTGGAATATGATTGAGAAAAACTATTTGCTAAGAGAAAAATATAATTAATAATAAGGATTATGTTATAATAAAGTAAAATATAAAAAAAATTTGCAATTATATTTTTTTTTAATACAATACACGAGCTTTAGAAGAAATGGGATATTAGCTCAGTAGGTAGAGCAGTCCAGCTTAAGCTGGAAATGACCTGTCTATTAAATTTAAAATTATGTTTTTTGTATATATTATATATTGAAGTAATTGAAAATATTATGTTTGATATACCTGAAATATAGAAAGAAGATTGAAAGAACACTCAAGATGAAATACTAAAAGTACAAAGTCTATGTGAGAAAAGATTCTATTATGATATTTTCAAATAAACAATAAAACAGAAGCTATTATTTTGGAAAAGCAGATAAAAAGAAGTTGACATATATCTAGATATTTAGAAAATGTTGATTTTATAAAGAACATTGTGGGATATTAGCTCAGTAGGTAGAGCAGCTCCCTTTTAAGGAGAAGGTCCTGGGTTCGAGCCCCGGATGTCCCACCATTTTACACTAAAGTTACAAATGGTAAACCATTTAAAATAAAGTATAATTAAAAGCAGGCTTAGATTGCACTCTAAGCCTGCTTTTTATGATAGAGCAGTCCAGCTTAAGCTGGAAAGGTCCTGGGTTCGAGCCCCGGATGTCCCACCATTTTACACTAAAGTTACAAATGGTAAACCATTTAAAATAAAGTATAATTAAAAGCAGGCTTAGATTGCACTCTAAGCCTGCTTTTATGATAGAGCAGTCCAGCTTAAGCTGGAAAGGTCCTGGGTTCGAGCCCCGGATGTCCCACCATTTTACACTAAAGTTACAAATGGTAAACCATTTAAAATAAAGTAAAATTAAAAGCAGGCTTAGATTGCACTCTAAGCCTGCTTTTTATGATAGAGCAGTCCAGCTTAAGCTGGAAAGGTCCTGGGTTCGAGCCCCGGTTGTCCCACCATTTATGATAATTGACCTTTTGAAGGGCTTTAAAGAAAGGGGGGGACTTGAATTTAAAGTTTTTTTTGTTGTCTATTTGGAGTTCGACCACGATCTCATTTTTATAACTGAAAGCTGGAGAAGTCAGGAAAGACAAAACTATCTTTATTCTCTAGGTAGAACTATTCCAGGAAAAACAGTAACATGGACTAAAGATTCTGAGCATACAAAATGAGAAATAAATGATTTTTATTGAATTACTGATGATGTTAGTAATAGGTGACATCATTGAAATTGAGATTATGAAATAAAATTAACTGATTCAAGTAAGTTAGTTGAAGTTAAAGATTTAATTAGAAATTTTATGTTAAAGAATTAATAAAAGAGTAATGTAAAAAAATCTTTAAAAATACCTTAAGTTAAAATTCTTAAGGTATTTTTATTATGATATTTTTTCGTGATATTTTTCTAACTCTTCCAATAAATCAAAAAATAATGTTTTTATAGGTTCAAGTTCTTTTAAACTTTCAAAAGCAGGTAAGTAAACTTCTTTTGTTTCATTTATAATTCTTGAAATATATTTTGGATCTTTAATAGAAAAAGCTCTTATTATATTATGAAATCTATCTAAACATTTTATAATTTTAGAACCTCATTTTAGTCATTTCATTCTACTCATAAATTGCTCTCTTGTTTCATTTTCATTTCTACTACAATCTTGTACCATATTGATAACTTCTTCTGAAAAATGCTCTTCTAATTTTTCTTTTTCAAATTCCGTATCTTCAATAACATCATGTAATAAACAAGCTTGTATTTCTTCAGCTGACATTTTTAAATCTCTTATTCATATCAATGCTACAACTATAGGATGATTTGAATAAGGAATATCGTCTAATCAATCTAAATCTTGAGGTCTTTTTTGAGTTTGTCATTCATGAGCTTCAAGACAAATATCTACTGCAAGTTTAATTTTTTCTTTTTCATCTTCTGAAAATCAAGATACATCTAAGTAAGTTAATAATAATTTTTTATTATCTTCTACCTGTAAATCTTTTCTCATTAAATCTATAAACCAAGCTCATACTCATAGTTTATCTAAATCTTTTAATAGTTTTCATACATTATCACTATTTGTATTTTCAAATATTGATTTTTTTATACTTTCCCATGATACTAATTCTTGAGAATTTAATAAGGTATCATCAATAACTGTTTCAACTATTCAATCATTTCTATAAAGATTTGAAAAATAATCTACAGCTTCAGCTACTTTTGAATCATCTCAAGAAATATATACAGGATAAATAGTAGTACCATCATTTTGTACTACTTTTATTATATAAGTAATATTAGGCTTTTTCATACCTTCTGTATTTTTATTAATTGTTTCCATATGTGTATTTGTTTACAATGAATTTCAAGCAAGTTCAATATTTTTTGAGGCTTCAAATAATTCTGTTGCTAATTTTTTTCTTCATCTTCATTCATCAGCAAGTCAATCTTTATGAATTTTTTTAGATAAGTCTAATAGAAATTTTTTTAATAAATCATCAGTCAAATTTGCAATTCTTTCAACTAATTCTTCTCTTGAAATTTCAATTCATTTTATATCATCAGAATGTTTTAAGTTTGGAAATCATTCTCAAACATATGGTAAACAAATAGTCCAAGCATTATATATACTAAAAGATGCTTTTTTTAGATATTCTCAAACTTGAAAAAGATTAGTATCTCATTTTTTTATTTCTTGTCATAATAAAGATACAAATCAAGTTAAACTATCATAAAATAAATTTCAAACCCTTTCAGCTAATTCTTCACTACTAAATTCTACTCATTCTATACTAGAAGTTTTATTTTTTTTTACAGCACTTCAATTCACAATATTTTCAACTTGCTTTGAATGTGAACTTAAACTTGAATGAGTTGCTAAATATTTTTTTGCTTGTTCGTCAAGAATGAAAATATCTTCAATACTTCATGTAAAACCTAAATCTTCCAATGCTAACATAATTCATTGAATAAACCTATCAAAATTTGATTCTAAATAAGAATTTTTTTGTCTAAATTCTGAAAGTTGTACTGGAAAATCACCATCATCTGAATGCCACCAATTACGACAAAATATTCTATCCCAATAATTTTGTTTATTAGAATCATCTCAATTTTTATATTCTTGATTTTCTTTTTCTTCTCTTTCTTGAAGAAATTTTTGAGTTTCATGTGCTCTTTTTTCTATATCTCTCATAACAATTTAGTTAAATATTAAAAATATTATAATTATTTTTTATAAAAATACAATTATTTAGTTTGTTTTACATCAATATAATTTATATTATCTAGTTTAGATCTATTAATAATTCTTACTCTAGAATTTGGTAAAATAACTCATTCATTATTTGTTTTTGGTAACTTTTTTAACTTCCCTGAAAAATCAGTAAGAGTTTCTAATTCTTCCTTTGATACTCAAAAATTAACAGCAATTGATAATTCAGAAATATCTTTTATTCTTCACTCTTTTCATAAAATTGATACTTGAGTATTAGCATCATGTTTTTCTCATAAAAATATATCTTTTTTGTTATTTGAAACGGAACTAAAAGCACTTAATTCAATCTCATCTCATATTTTTCAAGCCCAATATCTTTCTTTATCTCATCTTAATATAAATCAATCCTCTCAAGGTTTTAAATTTGGCATTTTTTCTAGTGCTTGTTCTAGTTTTAAAGCTAACCTTTTACTTACCTCAACATTATGAGGAGTTAAACTATCTAAAACTTCCTTTTTTCATCTTAAGAATGCATTTAGTCTTCTATATATAACCTCATCAGTATAAGAAAATATTAGTAATGCTTCTTCTTTAGTTAAATTAGAATTTTGCTTTATAACCTCATCTATCATTTTATCATAATTAATTCACTTTTTATGCAAATCTTCAAATCTTCTTAGTAGATCTCATCAAAAAAATTCTTTTCTTAATAATCAACTTTCAAGCAAATCTCTTGTAAAACTTTCAGGTAATCATAATTTTTCTAATCCTTTTACTTGTCTTTCTACATCAATAGATTTATTTAATTCCATCTTTTTAGCTTCTAATTCATCATTATATCTTTGTAATATTTGTTTTTCTTCAGGAGTTTCTCAGTTCATTTGTTGAACTTTTAATATTTCTTGTTCTAATAATTCAACTTTTGATGCAATAGGTATTTTTTTACTTTCCAAAAATCCTAAAGTTGCTTTATATGAAACAGAAAGTCATTTTAATAAAACACTTTCAGCTACTCAAGTTAAAATGATTTCAAATGCTTGAAGTCATCTTTTAGATATTAAAAGTGTACTTGCAATTTCTCTTATTTTTTCTGCTCTAGCAATATTTCAAGCAAGTGTTGCTTTAGATATAAGATTTTCTGCTTGTCATACTTTTCATAATTTAGATGCAACTGTAGTTCCAGCTTTTATTACAGCTAACATTGAGATTACATTTCAAGCAATTTTTCAAATAGCTTGAGCTTGTTTTTCAGGAGGTAACTTTGAAATTCTATCCATTTCTTTTCATAAAATTTCATATACTTTATTTCAAACTCATGAAAGTCATTCTTTTTTTATAAAATCATAAATAATTCATGCTTGAGCATCAAATTCCTTTCTATATTTTTGATTGAAAGGGTATTTTGCCATAAATGAAAGTAAATCTATACTTCAAGAAATAATTGCTTTTGTTCATTCGTATAATCAAATTGCTTCTCATTTAACTCAACTTATAGCATAATTAAAATTGTCAGGTACTTGTTTTACCTCATTTATTCACATTTGTATAATTCATGTTGAATTTAATTCTAAAGCTCAAATTTTTTGTAGCTCATTTATCAATCAATCATAAACTTGTTTTTGTTGTTGAGATAGAGTATTTTGAAGTATTTCAGCTTGAATTTTTTTGATTAAATCTAAAGCTTGTCATTTAATAGAATCAAAACTTGATTTATATGAATTAAAAACATTATCATCAGTAAATAATCATACTACTTCATCCATAGCTTTCAAGCTTAGGGAAGTAGTCTCATTTAGATTTTTTTGAATGTCATTTAAATTTTGTTTTAAATTAGATGTTATTTTTTTATAAATATCTAATTTTTTTGTGATTTCAGGATTTTCTTTGTTTTCAACAGTTCCAGCATTTTCTCTGAGTAATGTTGTTATATTTTGAGAATTATTTTGCACATAACTTAAAATATATGGTCTTGATTTTGGATTATTTTCTCAGATATTTAATAAAACTTCTTCAGCATCAAATATTGAAACTCTATCACTTTCCATACTAGAAAAAAGCCTATTAAGTTCTCTATCTTGAGATAGTACTAATAGTTTTTCTCTATCTATTATAGGTGATTGTTGTTCATTTAAACTAAGATTCTCCATTTTAACTAAGTGATTCTATTAAATTATAAATTTCATTTTCATCATTTTGTTTATCTTGTAATTCTTCTATTTTTATTAAATTTCTATTTATATTATCTAAATTAGTTTTTATTTCTTCAAAGGAACATATATCTTTATTTTTAAAACTCATAAGCATTTTTAATATTTCACTTTTTTGTTTATTGAAATAATTTATTAAAGTTCATAATTGTTTTTGATTGAGTTTATCAAAATGTTCAAGTAAACTTTTTTTAAGATTTATTTCTATAAAATTAGAGTTTTTTATGTAGTTTAAAATGTTATTTTCATCTATCATATCTTTAAAATTATTATACCAGTAAAATGGTATCATATTTAGCTAAATAATGCAAACAAATTAAAGGTTCAAAAATATATGATTTTATAAAAGTATAAGATTTTTCTTGTATTCTTTTTTTAGTAAATGAAATTTTTTAATTTTGTGTAATTCTTCTCTAATTCATCAGCAAAATCAAAGATCGCTAAATATAACGAAGTTAGACCGTCCCCTCGTTTGCACCACCATTTTACACTAAAGTTACAAATGGTAAACCATTTAAAATAAAGTAAAATTAAAAGCAGGCTTAGAGTGCAATCTAAGCCTGCTTTTTTTTGTTGAGATTTTTTTTATTTATTTATAATGTTTAATATACTAAATATTAGTGTATTATTTATATTTATCTTAAATAATTTATGGAAAAGATATTAATAAAATGAATTCAAATAAATACTTGAATAAAAATATAAATTTATTGAAATAAAAAGGCTTTATGAGTTCCGTTGTGAATATTTACTATAAAAAAAATTTATGATGTTAACTCAAATATTCATATTCAATTAATCGATTCACGTAATACGTCATATCATCTTAAATTAAATTTATTAGAAATAGTAGATTTTAAAAAATTGTAATATTTTATGTATTACTTTTTTTTAAACTTATTTTACTAAAATGAGTTTTTTTTTATAATAAAAACAAATTACTAATATAAAAAAATTTTATGAAACCCTATGTTTTAGATTTATCGAAAGTAGACAAAGATAGTATTTCACTTGTAGGTGGAAAATGAGCAAATTTAGGTGAGCTTATTCAAGCTGGTTTTAATGTTCCTAATGGTTTTTGTATCACTACTGAGACTTTTAAATATTTAGTTTCTCAAACTAAGAAATACTATACTCTTATAGACAAGTTAGACATGTCTAATTTTGATGATTTAGATAATCTGAAAAAGATTTCAGAAAAAATACATAAGCATATAAGTACTATAAAATTACCAAAAGAATTAGAGGATTTAATAATGGAGGAAATAACTAAAATATGAATAGATAAGAGTTTTTCTATTCGTTCAAGTTTTATTTCTGAAGATTTGCCTAATGAATCATTTGCAGGTCAACAAGAAACATTTTTGAATGTAAAATGAAAAAAACAAATAATCAAAAATATACAGAAGTGTTTTGCTTCACTTTTTACTGATAGAGCTATTTTTTACCGTAAAAAGAATAATTATTCTAATAAATCAGTGTTTATTTGAGTTATAGTTCAAGAAATGATATTTTCTGAAGCATCAGGAGTATTATTTACTGCTGATCCTATTTCTTGAAATAGAAATATTACATCTATAAATGCTAGTTTTTGACTATGAGATCCATTAGTATGATGATATTTAAACTCTGATTTGTATTTAGTCTCTGATTGAAATATTATTAAAAAGGATATTTCTCAAAAAAATATTCAAATAATATCTGATATAAAAGGTGGAATAATACAAGAGGAATTAAGTACTGAAAAACAATATTTACAGACATTAAGTGATAAACAATTATTTAAATTATATCAGCTTTGAAATAAAATAGAAAAATATTTTGATACTGAACAAGAAATAGAATGGTGTTTATATGATGATGAGTTTTATATTGTTCAAAGCAGTCCTATTGCTGATTTATTTCCTTTACCTGAAAAAATATCTAAATGATGACTTAATTTTTATATGTCTATTTGACATAATCAAATGATGACAGAAGCATTCAAGCCATTATGAATGTCTGTATTTCTTAGTTTTTCTAAATTTATAGAAAATTATTTCAAAATTAATTCACCACTGTTAAATAATGCAGGTAATCATTTATATATAGATTTGATGAATTTATTAGAATATAAAATATTCAAAAAAAGTCTGCCTTTTATATTAGAAAATGTTGATAAAACTTCATCTAGAATATTAGTAGATTTTATGAAAAATGATGAGTTCAAATCTATTAAATCAAAAAGTATTTCATTTGAAAGAAAGCTTATATTTTTGAAATTTTCATTATGAGAATTAAAAACATTTTTATTCTTAAGATTTAAAAATATATATTGGAAACTAGATAAAAATATAAGCAACAGATTACAAAAAATAGATGCAGATTTAAATAAAGCTAATTCTAATAATAAAATAGCTAAAATTAAAACAATATTAAATACTATTCCAGTACATATTTCTGATACAAGATTATTAAATCTGGTACCAGCAGCTATATTATCATTCAAACTATTGCAATTATTAAGTAAAAAGTGGTTATGAGATACTGATGAAATAGATGATATATCTAAAGCACCAGATTGAAATGTAACTACTGAAATGTGACTTGTGATAGGTGATTTAGCTGATAAAATAAATGCTAATTTGGATGTTAGATATTATTTTGAAAATTCTCTTAGTGAAAATTTCGAACAAGAATTAAAAAAAATAAATGGTGGACAAGAATTTTTGAATTCTTTTAATAACTTCATAGAAAAATACTGAAATCGTTGTATTTGAGAGATAGATTTGTCTAGACCAAGATGGAAAGAAGAACCATATAAGGTAGTATTAATGATTTTGAATAATGTAAAAAATCAAGAATTAAATAAACATAGAAATGATTTCTTATTATTAAAAAAAGAAGCTGATAAAGCATCTGAAAAATTGATTAAAAGAGTTAAAAAAACAAAGTATTGATACTTTAAAGCATTAGTATTTTATAGACTTATATACGTTTATCGTTCTCTTATTTGAGTCATAGAACATCCTAAATTTTTCGTAGTAAATTTATTAGGAATTATTAGATCTTCATTATTACAAGAAGCTGAATTATTAGTAAAAGAAAAAGTAATAAAAAATAAAAAAGATATTTTTTATTTTACTTTTGATGAATTAAATAAAATATTTAAAACAAGAGAAGTAGATAAAAATTTATTAAAACAAAGAAAACAAGAGTATATAAGGAATGCTAAATTAAAAGCTCCACTTGTATTTACTTGAGAATGAGAAATACTAGTATCAAAATCAAAATTTAAAATTACAGATAAAATTATTTATTGAAATGCTGCTTCATCTTGAATAGTAGAGGGAAGAGCAAGAGTAATTTATAGTTTAGATAATACAATTTTAGAGCATTGAGATATAATAGTTACTACTCATACTGATTCTTCTTGGACTACATTATTAGCAACATCTGCAGCTTTTGTAACAGAAGAATGATGATTAATTAATCATTGAGCAGTTATTGCTCGTGATTTTGGAATACCTGCTGTTGTATGACTAGATGAAGCTACTCTAAAAATAAATGATGGAGATTTTATTAGGGTAAATTGAACAGAATGATTTGTAGAAATACTTAATAATTATAAATAAAAATAGACTTAGTTATAACTAAGTCTATTTTTGATATATAAGAGGTACAAATACAAAATTAGGATATTCAGCCATATATATTTTTTCATCATCTCATTTTTTTATTGTAAATATTGAATTAATTATTGGTATTACCATAGTTCATCATTTTTTTAATTGTTCTATTAATTCAATAGGTATTTCTTCTGCCGAAGCAGATACTAATATCTTATCAAATTGTTTTCATTTTATTCATAAGTTATTTCAAGATAATATTATTTTTGCATTTTTTATTTGGTATTTTTTTAAATTATTTTCTCAAAATATTACTAATTCACTTATTCTTTCTAATCATTTAACATATCATTTTTCTCAAACTATATATGCAAGCATTGCTGTTGTCCATCAAGAACCAGATCATATGTCTAATATGAATTCTCATGAATTAGGTGAAAGTAGTTCTAACATAAAAGCTACTGTACTAGGCTGAGAAATTGTTTGTCAGTATCATATAGATAAAGGCCTATCTAGATATGCATAATAAAAATCGGATTCTTTTACAAAATTTCTCCTATCTATTTGATTAAAACTATTTATTATGTTTGATGATTTTAGAATTTTTTTGTTAATTAAATAATTAACTAATTCAGTATTTGTTTTCATAATTATCTAGAAATGGATTAAACTATAATAATACTTATACAATATTTACAATTTAACTCTCTGAATTTCTATAAAATTTTATATACTTTATTATAATAAATTTATTAGAAAAAGCAATTTTAAAAATGGAATAATCTTAATTTTGGTGGAGAAAGTAAAAATATAGTTATAATAATATACTTTGCTTTTACCTCTACCACCCTGCGCGGTACCAATGCTAAAGACAGGGTAAGCTTTCCCCGGAATGGGGGCAGAAAAAAATCAATTTGCAATGTAAAATATTTTAAAGTAATTATTTTTAATTTGATTTTAAGTATATATAGAGTCTATATAAAATTAGGCAAAAAAATAAATACCTCTGTGCAGTATCTTTCAACTGTAGTGAACGAGGTATTATATATTTTTGTAGACACATTTATTCTAAGAATTATTTGATTAAAAGTCAAATTTTGTTTCAAACAATTTTGATTTTTTTAGATAAAATTGTATAGTGTGTTTAATTAAAATTAATCTGAATTTTTATGACAACAATAGCTTTGCAAAGTTTGAAATTCTCCATAGAATTATGAATTGATTTTCAAAAAGTAAAATCATGGTTAGAACATATGAATTTTTTGAGCGAATTAGATGCTAGAGCCTTTTTTATAGATAATAAAGATATAATAAATGCTAAGCCATTTGTGAAATGGGTATGATGAAAAAGACAATTAATAGAACAATTTAAAAGACTTTTTCCTACTGAATACAATAATTACTTTGAACCTTTTTTATGAGGAGGTGCAGTTTTTTTTAATTTGCAAAAAGAAAAGAGTTTTTTATCAGATGTAAATGCAGAACTGATAAACTTATATCAAGTAATAAAAGCAAAGCCAATGGAATTGATAAAATTTTTAGAAAAACAAGAAGTATCAAAAGAGAGATTTGAAGAAATAAGAGCATGGGATAGACTAGAATGATGATTGAGTAATTTTACAAATATAGAAAGAGCAGGTAGATTTATATATATGAATAGAACTTGTTTCAATGGTTTATACAGAGTAAATAGTAAATGACAATTCAATGTACCATTTGGTAAATACTCTAATCCTGACATAGTCCAAAGAGAAAATATATTAAATGCATCAAAACTATTAAATAAAACTAAAGCAGAAATCAAATTACAAAGTTTTGAAAAAGTTTTAGACAAAGCACAAACATGAGATTTTGTCTATTTTGACCCACCATATGATGTATTAACAGAAAGTGCAAACTTCACAAGCTACAATGAAAGCTGATTTGGTCGTGATTTACAAACAAAACTTAGAGATATATTTGTAGAGCTAGATAAGAGATGATGCAAAGTAATGTTATCAAATCATAATACTCCTTTTATAAGAGATTTGTTTGAGTGATATAGATTTGAAATAGTTAAGGCAAATAGGATGATTAATAGCAAGGCAAGTTGAAGGGGTAAAGTTGAGGAGATTGTGGTGATGAATTATACAAATTAATTTTAAATTATGATAGTTTGATTATTGTTTAGGCATATAAAATCATATAACTGATTAAATTATATTAAATTTACAGATAATTATAATTTTGTAAGTTTCGTATGAAATAATTGAGTTTGAAAAAGTTCTATATTAGAATCATTAGATTACTTTTTTTATGACCAAGATTGGAATATAAATAAAAAAGCTACAATTTCATGATGATTTCCATATAGAAGTTATCCTTTTGTTTCGCCTATATTTTTAATTAATAAGTTATTAATAAAATGAAATCAAGAATTATTTGAACATTTAAATTGCTTCTTTAGAAATAATCTAATATCAACTAAAACTAATGATGTAAATGAAAATTATAATAAACATATTAAAAAATTAAATGATACATATAAATCAGAAGAGTTTTATTTATTTACTTTATGATTATCAAATATAAATAAAAAAATCTATTTTTCATCATTTACAAAAGATTTATATAAATATTGTATTGATAATAATTTAATAAAAGATGATCCATGAATTAAGGAAGATACAGATAAGCAGGATAAATTAGATAAAAAATTCCATAAGGTATATGAAGAAATATGCAAAACATATGTTTATTTATATTTTCCTGTTGAAATTAATCATAATGAAATTACAAAATTACAGACAAGAGAAATGCAGGGATTAATGTCTAAAGATATTAGAGACTGAATTTTTAATGCTTTATGATGAAATAGTTCGATTAATAAAATTAATGATTCTTTAAATAGTCTTGTATCAGAAATTAATAGTTCAATGAATTGATATGAGTATTCAACAATTAATTCACTAAAAAATTTACAAAAAAATGATTTGATTGATAAAATAATTGAATCTTATTTTTCAAAAAGGATTTTAAAAAGTATTCCTTCTAAGGTATCTATAGATAATTTTAGTTCATGAGAGAAAAGAAAAGCTTTAATTGATATAGCAAAATTTTTTCTTACTTTAGAAAAAGAAAAAAATAAAGAAATTATTTTAGCTGTTGATGAGCCTGAATCATCATTGCATATGAATGCTTGTTTTTCTCAATTTGAATCATTAAAAGAAATTTCAAATAATAATCAGGTCTTTATTACAACTCATTGGTACTGATTTTTACCAATAATATCAAAGTGAAATGCACATTTTTTAAATAAAAAAAATGATGATGTTTTTATTGAATCATATGACTTGTATAATATATTTCATGATATAAAAGTAAATAGAGAATCATCAAAATGACAATTACCATTAGATACATCTTTAAAATCTACAAATGACTTAGTTCAATCAATTTATTATTCAATAAGTTGAGATGATACTTATAACTGGTTAGTTTGTGAGTGAATTACTGAAAAGATATATTTTGAATATTTTTTATCTGAATTTGTTGAGAAAAAACAACTAATTATTTTACCAATCGCTTGAACAGATAAGGTAAATAAATTGTATAAACATCTAGTACCAGCACTTGAAAATTTATTAAAGAATAATAATAAATGTATATTTTTTTTAGTAGATACTGACAAAGGTAAAGATTACACAAGCTTTAATTTAACAAAAGATTCAAATGTGTCAAAAATTGCATTATTTAAGAGGTTGTATAATGATGAAAAGAAATTAACTGTATTTCTTGAAGCAAATGATTCAAAGTTAATTCATCCGACTGAAATTGAAAATTGTTTAGTTCCAGATATATTTTTAAAAACACTAGATAATTTTCAAGAAGAATTAACTCTATTAGATATAGATTTAAATAAATTTAACATTTCTTGAAGTAATAATACAGATTTTTCTTTTTGATTTGATATTCAACCTAGTGAATCAAGTAAGTTAAAGGATTTTTTTGATTTATATAATTGAAATATGAAAATAAAATTTGCAGAAAAATATGTAAGTATTTCAAAAATAAACAGTAATTCTTGAATACCTAAATGGGCAGAATATTTAAAATGAAGTTTTCAGAAAAGTATGTTGTTTGAAAAAGATAAAAAAGATGAAGTAAAAGTTATAAATAAAGAAAATTCTTCTAATCATATATATTTTTTAAGCTCAAGGTGATCTATTTGAAAATGAATATACAGTGGTGAATGATTTTTAGTTTTAAAATGAAGTAAACTAAGTAATGAGGAAATAATTCCATATCAAAAGGATTTATGAAATATTGAAAAAAATAGAAAATTATTAGTTGATAAATGAATAATTTTAGATTGATTTTTCATTGAAGATTATATATTTAAAACTCCTACATCTGCTTGTAATATAATTGCATGATGAAATCAAAATTGATGGAAAGAGTGGAAAAATAAAGATTGAAAGACTCTTGATGAAATGGAAAGAAAAAATTTAAAAGATAACTAAAATATATGGCAAATTCAATTTCTTGGAAAAAAATATTTGAAGATCATGAAATTTTAAATCATGATTTTTCTAGCAGTCCTTTTATTTTAACTAGTAAAATGATAAAACAATCTGTTCAAGAATTTAAAAATACAGCAGAAAAAGAAGTTCGTATTTTATGTAAACAAGATAGTAGAAAAGATGTTCCAGATATAATGAAAGATAATTGATTATTTCTTTTACCCATAAAAAATGGAGATTATGCAATTGTAAAATGAGAGTGATATATTGATATTCCTAATATAGAATGAGAACCAATTATTTATAATTCTAAGATTGATTTTGAGTTAGAATCTTCTAAAGTTTGAAACAGTGAAATGCAACATTTAGATTTTGCATATGCATCTAGTTTAATCAGAACTTTTATACAAGATCCGACTTTAGTTTTAACTATTAGATGAAGAAAATACACACCAGAGTTTAGTTTTAATGTATGAAATATTAAATTAGAAACTAAAAGTGTTCAGACAGAAGTAGATGCATGATATGAATGAAAAGATAAAATAGTACTAATAGAAGCAAAAAATAGTAAAACTAGTGATACAATTATCAGACAATTATTTTATCCATATAAACAATGGAAGACCAATACATCTAAAGATGTAATTTTACTTTTTTTTGAAAAAAGATGAAATGAATATTGTATATGGCAATATGAATTTGAAGACGAAAATAATTATAATTCTGTAATATTGGTAAAAACTTGAAAATATAAAATCTTGTAAAAGTAAACTAAATTAGTTGACTTAATTTTAAAAGTAAATAAAATAATCATGTTAGAGAAACAGATAAAAGATTTTTTGAAGGAGAAGAATTTGAAACAATCAGATGTTTATACAACTCTAGATATTTCAAAACAAAATTTTTATAAGGCTATTAGAACTAAAAATTTTGATAATCCTACATTACAAAAAATCCTAGATTTTCTTTGACTTGAAATTATTATTTTATTACAAGAAAAAGATGAAAATCCTAAAAAAAATTACGTATAATGATTTAGAAAATTATACAGAAATAATAAAAGTTAAATATTTATATTGTTTATTAGTTTTTCAAGAATGAATACCTGAGGAGGATATAGACAAGTTGGACATGTCAAACTTTGTTTTCCCATGAAAGAGAAATTGGGATTGGTATTTTTCAGAAAAAGTAGATGATGATAGATGATATGAATTAAAAAATGTTTATTTTTCTAAAGAGCCACTTGAAGATTTATTATATGAATATTTAGATTTTTTACCAGATGTAGATTTATATATGTATGTAAAAATCTGAGAAGTGAATTGATATCTAAAAAATCCAAAACAATACTTTAAACAATATCTAGAATCAACTTATTTTTAATTAACTATATAAATTTCTCCCTTTTCCAAAGGGAGTACCCGAGGTACGAGGGGGTGGGATTAGAACCAAAGTACACATATAGCCTCTTTCCCCTGATAAGGGGAGAGAATTTATACCCGAAGGGAGGTATCCTATGGACAAGAGAGAGGTTTTTAGGATTTTTCAAAATAAATTTGCAAATTAATATTTAATAAGTATATATTATGTATATAACTATTAAGTATTTTTTTATGGCAAAAAAATTGAAACTACCACCATTAGATTTTGAACAAGAATGTTCCACAGTTTGGTCATTTCCTAGAAGAGGGAATTGGATTACACATAATAGTAAATATAGATGAAACTGGTCACCAGAAGTAGTTAGAAATCTGATACTTAGATATTCTAAAGAGTGAGATTATCTTTTAGATCCTATGATATGATGATGAACTACAGCAATTGAAGCTAAGTTATTAAATAGAAACTTGTTATGTTATGATATTAATCCAGATGCAATTGCTTTGACTAAAAGTTTGCTTGATTTTGAGGAAATTCAAATGGAAGAAATAAATGAGTGTTTGGAAAAACATGAATTGAAAAAAAATAAATGGTGAAAAATAAAGATAGTACATAGAGATGCTACTGAAAAAAACAAAGAATTAAAAAAAGAAAGTATAGATTTTGTTTTGATGCATCCACCTTATGTAGATATTATTAAATATAGTGATTGAAAAATCAAAGAGGACTTATCAAATATCCATAATATAGATAAATTTTGCGATGAGATAGAAAAGATAGCAAAAGAGAGTTACAGAGTATTAAAGCCTTGAAAATACTGTGCTGTACTGATGTGAGATACTAGAAGAGACAAAATGTATCAACCATTAGCATTCAAAGTAATGGAGAGATTTTTAAATGTATGATTTTTATTAAAAGAAGACATTATCAAAGTACAACATAATTGTAAAGCTACTTGATTTTGGGTTAAAAAATCAAAAGAAGCAAATTTCCTACTTATCATGCATGAACATCTTTTCATCTTCAAAAAAATTAAATAAAACTTGACTAGTATATAAAAAGTATATAATATAGTTATATTTAAATATTTAATCTATATTATGGAAACTAAGTTAGCAATTTTTGAACAAAAGGAAATCAGAAAAGTATGGGATAGTGAAAAGTGAGATTGGTATTTTTCAATAGTGGATATTATAGATGCTTTAACTGAAAGTGCAAATCCTAGGAAATATTGGAGTGTATTAAAAATGAGACTGAAACAAGAATGAAGTGAGTTGACTACAAATTGTAGTCAACTGAAATTAAAATCTATAGATTGAAAAAATTATTTAACAGATGTATGAGATACAAAAACTATTTTAAGACTTATACAAAGTATTCCTAGTAAAAAAGCTGAACCATTTAAAATGTGGCTTGCTAAGGTTTGAGATGAGAGGATAAATGAAATATATGATCCAGAGCTTGCTTTTGAAAGAGCTATTTCTAATTATAGAAAAAGATGATATAGTGAAGATTGGATAAAGCAAAGACTTAAATCAATAGATGTTAGGAAAGAACTTACTTGAGAATGGAATGATAGATGAGTTAAACAATGAACAGAATATGCTATTTTGACAAATGAGATATTGAAATGATGGTCAGATATGACAACTAGTGAATATAAGGATTTGAAATGATTAAAAAAAGAATCATTAAAAGATAATATGACTAATCTAGAGCTTGTTTTTAATATGTTGGCTGAAGCATCAACTACAGAAATAATAAAAGAAGAAGATAGTATTTGATTTGATGAAATAAAAAAAGTAAGCAAAAGATGATGAAATGTAGCAGGAGTAGCAAGAAAACAATTAGAAAAAGAAACAAATAAAAAAGTAGTTTCAAATACTAATAATTTAGAAGAAAATAAAAAATTAAATTATAATTAAATCTCTAAAATACTTACATCTATTCATTTTCAAAAAATAAATAAAATTTGTAATCATATATTTGCATCAATTTTTATTATATGGTATTATTTATTAATATTATATTATAAATTATAAAAGATGTTCAATTTCTTATGAAAGAAGCAAAATAATGAAATAAAAACTCAAGTATTAAAAGAAGATCACTTTGATAGATTTAAAGTGATTTTTCAGATTTTATTGGATAATAAAAATTTTGTTGATAAAGATTTGAGATATATATCTTTGATTTCAAAAAATAATTTTGCTTCAGTAGTAGAAATGACACCTAATACTATTATTATAAAATTTATGAGTCCTGAATTAAGTAAACTTATTTGAGAAACTCAAATGTTTACTGATGATGATAATATTAAATTGTTTAAATATTTGGAAGAAGCAAAAAATGAAGCTGGAAAAGAAATTTATACTAGTATTACAATTTCAAATTGATTAAAATATTTAGTAGTAAGATATTTACAAAACACTAGTGATTTTGAGTTTTATTTTATTAGTCCTGAGGATTATAATTCTCACTTAAAACAAATAATTACTAGAGATATAAATATAATCAATCAAATAGTTGGGATGAAAGATAATGATACATTGGAGCATACTCTTAGAGTAGGTGAATTAAGTAGTTATTTGGCTAGTTTATTGTGAAAAGATAAAGATTATTGTGAAAAAATAAAAATTGCAGCTCAATTACATGATATATGAAAAATCAGAATACCTGATTCTATATTATTAAAAAAAACACCACTAGATAAAGATGAATATGATATTATGAAACTTCATACTATATATTGAGCAGAAATGGTAGATAAATTGTCTTTTATATTTTCTGGTATTGATGCTCTAGATTTAATAAAAAATATTGTTTTGTATCATCATGAAAAATACGACTGAACATGATATAATGATTGATTATCATGAGATGAAATACCACTTGAATCTAAAATTGTAAATATTATAGATTCATTTGATTCTATTAAAACTGATAATGTGGAAGATATTACTTATGAAGAAATAAAAGAAGTAATGCAAAAATTGAGAGGTGTAGATTTTGATCCTAAAATACTTGATATATTTTTGGAACATTATTATGAATTTGTATGAATTAGATGACTTTATGATGATAATAGTATAGAAAAAATAAATTAAAGTAATATAAATACCTTGTTAAAAAGAGGTATTTTTTTATTATAATAATATACTTGACAAATATAATAAATATATTATTATATAAATAATTAATTATTATATAACATTTATATTTGTATGAATTTTAGTTCTTGAACATATATAGAATCAGATATAGTGCATGATCAAACTATGGTGAATTTGCTTTGAGATACATTTTGATTTCCCCAAGAAATAATAAACCAAATATTTAGTATTCAATTAATGAATAAAATTAAATGAGTTGATTTGACTATCTGAGATATATTATTTAGAAATAAAGCATTAATACAAAAATTTAAGACTAAAGATAAATTTTTATTATTTCTTAAATCTAAATGATTTCCACTAAGATTATGAGAAGAATTATTAGTTTCTCAAAAAGTTTCTACTGAATTGCTAGATAAATCATTAAATTTATTTTTTGAGAAAAAAAAGATTAACAAATGACTATTATTTTGAGATATATTATTAGATAATCAATATATATCATTTGATGAATTATTATTATTTTTTGAAAAAAATAGAGTTAGATTGAGAGTAGGCGAGATATTATTAAGTAAATGATTAATATTGCAAAATGAATTACCAGAATTATTAGATATGCAAGATATAATGAGAAAAAAATGAAATAGTATTCATTTAATTGATTTGTTAAATACTAAAAAAAGATGAAAATCATCATTTTTTAAATCAAATAAATGAGAATATATCGAACCAGAAATATTAAAAAATATATTATGAATACAAAAATTGAGTGATTCAAATGTATTAGAAATAAATAACTGAATATGCAATTTTAGTGAATGAATTGAAGTGTGAGAAGATACTATGGATGAAGATAAATTTACTAGAATATTTTGAACATCAAAAAAAATAAATACTATTATTAACACAAATAATAGTGATAATGATTCTAATGTAGATCCTTGGGCTAATGAGTGATATCATTCAAGCTTACGTAATATAACAAAATAGACTTTTATAAGTCTATTTTTTTGTAATTCAAAATCATTTGACTTTATTGATAAATTTTAGATTATTGAGTTATATAATATTTAGTTTATAACATTTAATATGGACAAATTTTGATACACTAGAGAATTACATACATGATTTTTAGAAGCATTGGATGATGTGAAATTTAGCTTACAAGAGCAATGATTTGGTGTAATAAATACTATTGATGTACAAGATAGAATAAAAAAAACATGAAAAGAAATACAGGAATACGTCGTTATTTGAGCTTGTAATCCATATTTTGCTAGTGAAGCATTGGATGAAGAATATGAAATTGGATTATTTTTTCCTTGTAATGTTATATTATACAAAAAAGAAAACAAAGTATATGTCTCAGTTATAAAACCAACACATACAATGTGATTTCTGAATAATGAATGATTAAATCAATTGGCACAAAAATTGGAAAAACAATTAATAACAGCAATAGATAACATATAATTACTTACTTGTTTCTTATATTGTATAGATATTATTTGATTAATTATTAACCAAAGAATCACATGAAAGTATTAATTATAGAAGACAATGAAATATTATCTAGAAATTTAGTCAGATATTTAGCGATAAAAGATATTCAATCAGATGTAAGTTTTGATTGAAAAGATTGATTACATAAGGCTTCTACTAATTTTTATGATGCAATAATTTTGGATATCAATCTTCCTTTAATGGATTGAATGGAGATATGTAAAAATCTGAGAGAAAAATGAAAAGATGTTCCAATAATAATGTTAACATCTAGATCTTCTAAATCAGATATAATAGATTGATTGAATCTTTGAGCTGATGATTATTTATCTAAACCTTTTGATTATGATGAATTGGTTGCTAGGCTTCATACTTTGACTAGAAGAAATCTAAAAAATAAATCAAATACAAAAATCAATGTAAATGATTTCGTTATTGATTTGGAAGAGATACAAGTTTATAAGTGAAAAAATAAAATCAGTTTATCAACTTTGGAATTCAATTTATTCAAATATTTGGCTCAAAATATTTGAAAGGTTGTTTCCAGACAAGAATTGTATGAGCATGTTTGGTGAGAATTTGATTGAGATTTGATGTTCAGTAAAACAGTTGATGTTTATATATGATATTTGAGGAAAAAGTTGTGAAAAGATTTGATTGAAACGAAGAAATGATTTTGATATATAATTAATTAATATGAAAAATTTAGGTTTTAATAATACAAAGAAAAAGTTAACAATAATATTTACTTTGTTAGTATTTTGAATAGCAGTATTACTTGAATGAGTATTTTTTTCTGTAAAATATTATAATTATATATCAGAGGAAGAACATAAATTTGCATTATTAACAGATACAATAGAAGATAAATTTACCTCTATTAGAGAATTTGTAATAAATTATGATGTATGAAGTAGGCTCTACAAAATGTGAAGAGGAAATATTTTTTGAATAAATACACATAATAATGAAGATTTCGTAAATTTGTTGATAATTGATAAAGCTAAAAGAGAACTTATTTTTAGTAATGTTGTAGATGATTTAAGACTTAGTTTTGTTGAAAGTATATTGGATAATGAACAATATTGAATTATTTTGCAGAAAAATTGATATATAGTGAAAAAAATAAAATTATCAGATAGAAATGTTAATTATGATGTTTTATTTATAAAAAATCTAAGATATAGTTTTTTGGATTATTTGAGAGACGTATTATGATTTGCATGGATAATGTCCTTGTTTTCTATTTTATTTTTTTACGTATGATATAAATTTGTATCAAAAAATTTAGAACCAGTAGAGAGAAATATTATTGATATGCATGATTTTATTCATAATGCATGACATGAGTTAAAAACACCTATTTCTATAATACATTCTAATTTACAATTAATAAAAGAAACTAAAAATTTTGATGAAGAGTTAGTTATTGAATGATTGAATGAAATAAATAGGTTAAATCATTTGATAGAAAGCTTGATAGAATTATCAAATATTAATTCATCTGAAATTAGAGAAAAAGTTGAAGTATCTGATGAAATTGAGTTAGTTCTAAAGGATTTCAAAGCTGAAGCAGACAAAAAAAATATAGAAATTTTATATAGTAAAAAATTTAATAAGAAACTGATAATTAATAGACAATATTTTTATATATTATTTTCAAATTTATTGTGAAATGCAATAAAATATACAAATATTTGATGAAAAATAGAAATAACATTATTAAGTGATAAATTAATTATAAAGGATAATGGTATATGAATAAGTGCTGAAAATAAGGAAAGAATATTTGATAGATTTTTTATGTGAGATGTTTGTAGAAATAATCAATGACATGGTATATGATTGTCATTAGTTAAAAAAATTGCTGAAATATATAATTGGAAAATTAGACTAAATAGCGAATTATGAAAAGGAAGTGAGTTTATTATAAATTTTTAAATTAAACTAGTTTTTTTTAAAATAATGTTTATAATATATAAACATCATAAATTAATATAAATAAGGGAGGTTTTTTATGTTGTACGAGTTTACTAATTTGCCAATCAATGATGTTCAACAACTAATTGAAAATAAATCAGATTTATTAATCTCAAAAGTTATTAATGAAGTGATAAATGGATTTGATATTTCATATAAAGAATTTGATGAGTTACATTTTTATCCTCATTATTGCAAAATGAATTTCAAGTCTGAGGAAGATGCATGGAAACATGCTGAAAAATTTGCCGAACTAAATAGAGGAAAATATGTAGATATCTATGTTATTGGTGCTGATAAAAAACCAGTAGCAGGGTATGAAGAGAAAAGAATTTCAAATTTGAAATATATTGTATTATGAAAATTTGAGTTTTATAAAAAAGAAGGGGGAATTATCTCCCTTTTTTGTATATTTATTCTAAATATTTTCAAACTTGTTTATATAATTTTTAGAAAATGAATACTTGGCTTTTCCATATTAAATATTGTGAAAAAATATAAAAATATGTAAATAAATTTATTTTAAAAAATACTTGACAATATAATAAAAATATGTAAAATATATTTGCTTATAACAAATAAGCAAATACGTATTTGTTAAATAGAAACATATTTGGAGAAAAATAATGTTTAAAAAAATCTTATTGGTAAGTTTATTAATGTTCACACAAATTGCACAATCTGCATTTTTGTCTGAAACAGGATCGGTAACTCATACAACAAATGGTTTGTATGAATTTAGTGTTAATCAGCCGAGTTCCACCGTTTCATTATGGGAAACCTCCTATCAAGACCTGAGAATTAACCTTTTCAATTCACAAGGGAATTTGGTTGGAACTAATGATGATTGTGGCTGGGACGGTCAGGCTGGTCCATGCTATAGTGGTCAAAATTGGCTTGATGCTTCTATTCTTATGAATTTGGTACAGGATAATTATACCGCAGTACTAAGTTATTGGACTAACAGTTCATCTACCATAAATGGCTATGGAACAAATCGATTCTGGGGTGACTACAATCTATATGTAAGTGGTGATGGTATCTCTGCTGGTCATAGTTCAACTGTTCCAGAACCTGCTACATACTTGTTGTTATTGCTGGGAGTTGCTGGATTAATGTTTGTAAAACGTTATCCTGAAAAATTCGGTGATCTGTCCAATCAAGCAATCTGATAAAAAAATTAAAACAAAATTAAATAAAAAGGAGAAAAATTAAAAAGCCCACTAATAATGGGCTTTTTTAGCATTATACAATAAATCTATATACTTGACAAAATTGTAATACTATATATATTATATTAATATATTTAAGTTACTATTAAAATATTGGAGATATATATGTTTGATAAATTATTGTTGATATTTTGTATATTTTTATTTACAAGTATAGCGCATGCAAGTAGCACTGAAGTATATCCTGATTCATTAGGGTTATTAGGTTTATTATTAATATCAGTTGCTATAATTTTAAATAGGAAATAAGTATATTATTAAAAAAAAAGGAGAAAAAAAGCTGATTAATATCAGCTTATTTTTTTGAATTTTTCATTTCAATTATTTTAATTCAACAGTTGCTCCAGCTTCTACTAATTTAGCTTTGATTTCTTCAGCTTCATCTTTAGATGCATTTTCTTTAACAGTACCTCCGTTATCAGCTAAATCTTTAGCTTCTTTTAAACCAAGACCAGTAATTTCTCTAATAACTTTAATTACACCGATTTTAGATGCTCCAGCGTTAGTTAATTCAACATTGAAAGTTGATTTAACAGCTTCTTCACTTTCACCACCAGCAGCAGCAACCATTACAGGAGCAGCAGCAGAAACACCAAATTCTTCTTCCATTGCAGAAACTAATTCATTTAATTCAACAATAGTTAAACCTTTAACTAGCTCTAAAATTTGAGCAGCATTTTTACTTAATTCAGCCATTTTTTAATAATTATATAATATAAAATATTTGTTTGTCATTCTGAAATTATTTCAGAATCTCAAATCGAACTTCAGAAGTAATACTTCTGAGATCCTGAATCAAGTTCAGGATGACCTAACTAATTAATAGTTAGTTATTGTCCCGCTTAAGCGGGACAACATACCAATTATCAATTAAGCTTCAGTAGTAGCTTCTTCTTTTTTTCCTTCTAATTGACCAACAGTTTCTTTTCCTTGAGTTTCAAGTTCTTTAGCAGCAGCATCAAAGAATCTTGCCATTCCAGAAAGAGGAGACATCATAGAACCAAGTAATCTTGCAAGTAATGTTTCTCTTGAAGGTAGACCTGCAATAATTTTTGTTTCTTCTAAATCTTTTAATTGTCATTCAAAAACTGAAGCAGCCCAGTTAATTTTTTCACCTTTAGATGATTTTACTAAATCATTTACTTTAGCTAAACCAGCAACTGCATCGTCGTTAGAACATACAGCACCAATTTGACCTTCCAAATTTGATAAATCAAAATCAATATTTAATGCTTCTTTTAATGCTTTTCTCATAAGAGTTTTTTTAGCAAGAGTATAAGTAGCATTTACTTCTCTTAAATTTTTTCTTAAACCTGCGAATTCTTCTACAGTCATTGTAGTAGTAGTAGAGAATCAGATAGATTTAGCTTCTTTAAATTTAGCAACTAATTCATTTAATATCTCAACTTTTTGTTGTTTAGTAACAGCCATGGTATTTTAATTATGATATACAAAATACTTTCTAAAAAAGCCCTTTTCTTTTTTGTATCAAAGAAAAAGGACTTAGTTTTATTATAAATTCTAATTTTATTAAAACTTTTCCTCTATAATCTCGGTAGGTCTTATTTGTTGCCCACTGTCTTTGATATAGAAAGTATAGTAATTATATGTAAAAAAATAATAAGTCAAGAATTTTGTAAAAAAATAAAAGCTAATTTTTGAAAATTAGCTTTTATTTGTGAATTACTATTTTTTAAGTCCTTCTGATTTTTTCATTCTTGCATAGAATTTATCAACTGCACCAGTTTTAAGAATTCTTTGTTCACCAGTATAGAAAGGGTGACAAGCTGAACATATTTCCACTTTTGTATCTGCAATAGTAGATTTAACTTTGAACTCTTGTCCACATGAACAAGTAATTGTAATATTTTTAATTTCTGGATGTATTCCTGTTTTCATAATTTTTTTTTTATTTGTTCGCCAAAGTACGAATCAAAAATATAAATATATTTGGTAATTGAATAGTTTAGCTAAATATAATTTGGCTGCGCCATTCGTAGCTCAAAAGAGCGAAGATATGGTGCCCGAGGCGAGAATCGAACTCGCACGCGATTAAGCATTGGTTTCTAAGACCAACATGTCTACCAATTCCATCACCCGGGCATATAAAAATGAATAATGAATAACGAATAAATAATAATTATTTAGATAATTTCCTATTTATTTTTCATTATTCATTATTAATTTTTCATTATTTTTTTATGGTGGGCAGAGAGGGAGTCGAACCCCCGAAAGCTGAGCTAACGGATTTACAGTCCGTCCCATTTGGCCACTCTGGAATCTGCCCAGAATAATTTTCTAAAAAAAATTACGAGTTACGAATCAAAGATAAGAATTTTATTTTAAACTCGTAATTCGTAATTTTAAATTTAGAATGGAGCCACCAATCGGAATTGAACCGATGACCGTTCGCTTACAAGGCGAATGCTCTACCAGCTGAGCTATGGTGGCAATAAATAATTCATTAATTATTTAGCGAGACACATATTAGCAAAAAACTTTTTTAAGTCAAAACTTTTTTTCAAAAAAATATTTTTTCTTGATTTTTTGGCTTAATTCATATATTAAGTATATATTTGAGTAACACAATATTATGATTTTTATTGAAAAAGTAAAATGTTTTTTAGAAAATAATAATTTAGATAGAATTGATACAGAAAAAAAGAAAATTATAGTTATATATTGACCTACTGCTTCATGAAAGACATCATTAAGTATAGAAATGGCTAAATATATTAATTCTGAAATAATTTCTACTGATTCTAGACAGATTTTTAAATGACTAGATATATGAACAGGGAAGGTAACTAATAGAGAGATGGAGTGAATTATTCATCATATGATAGATATTATTACTCCTGATAAGCAATATTCTGTATGAGAATTCAAAAAAAGTGCTGAAAAAATAATTGAGGATATTCATACTAAATGAAGAATACCTATTTTGTGTTGAGGAACTTGATTATATATTGATAGTTTGATATATGATTTCAAAATACCTGAAATTCCTGCAGATGAACAATTGAGAACAAAATTAGAACAAGAAGCATTGAAAAATTGAAATGAATATGTCTATAATAAATTAGTTGAATTGGATTCTGAATATGCTAAAGAATTACATCCAAACAATACCAGATATGTGATAAGAGCTCTAGAAGTAAAAATGCTTACTTGAAAATCTAAGTCAGAATTTAGAGAAGAAAAGATTCTTAAATATGATACACTTTTTTTGACACCTTATAATTGAAATAGAGAAGAGTTGTATAAAAATATAGATAAAAGGGTAAAATATATGTTTGATAATTGATTACTTGAAGAAGTTAAAGAATTATTAAAGACTTATGAAAGAGATTCATTTTGATTGAAAACAATTTGATATAAAGAAGTTGTAAATTATTTACTAGATTTGGGAATAGAAAATACTAATCTTAAAAAGTTAAATCTCTGAGAAAAAGAAAAACATTGAATAAAATTGAACTTATCTGAAACAATAGATTTGGTACAAAAGAATAATAGAAATTATGCAAAAAAGCAATTAACATGGTTTAGGAAATATGAACCAGAGAAAAATATATAATTTATTGAAATAATTTAAAAAAAACTTAAAATATATATAATATTTATTAAGTTTTTATATGTTAAAAGATCAAAATATAACAGAAAATGGTATAGTAAAACCATTATTTACTAAATCAAGAATATTATTTTTAATTGTAGTATTTATAGTTATGTTAATACCATTATTTTATAGGCAATTTGAATATTTACTTAAATAATATATGAAGAAAAAATTATTATATCTTATGATTTTTATATTATCTATTTTTTTATTGCTAGTAATTTTTATTTTTACTGTAAATTATTATATACTTAGTTTTTCTAAAATTAATTATTTTTATGAAGTTGAATGATTGGAACAAAATTATGTATGATTGGTATTTTGAGCATCAGTATTAAGAAATAAAAAACCGTCTGATATATTAAAAGATAGACTCAAGGTAGCTTATAATGCTTATGATTTATGAAAAATACAAAAAATAATAGTATCAGGTGATAATTCTCGTTTAAATTATAATGAGCCTTATGTTATGAAAAAATATTTGCTTGAATTATGAGTAAAAGATCAAGATATTTATTTGGATTATGCTTGATTTGATACTTATGACTCATTATACAGAGCAAAAAAAATTTTTGGTGTAGATAATTTGGTTCTTTTTACACAAGATTTTCATCTAAAAAGAGCAATGTATATAGGTCAAAAACTATGAATTAAAACATTATGAGTTGAAACAAATTTGCAGAAATATATGAATGAATGATATTATAATAGAAGAGAATTATTAGCTAGAATAAAAGCTTTTTTACAAGTAGAAATATTTAAATCAAAACCAAAATTTCTATGAGATAAAATAGAAATAATAACAGATGAAAAGATTAATGAAGCAAAAAAATGAATTCTAGATAAAACAAAATAAAAAGCTAAAATTTTAGCTTTTTATTTTGTTTTATTTTTTTAAATATGTTATTATTTATATATATTATATTTTTTATCAATAACATATTTAATATGTGAAAAATAATTAAAAAATCTGTAGAAAAAATAGTGCTAAATAAAAACAAATTCTCAATTTGAATGAAATGAGAATTTAACATTGAATTTGCTAGTGATAGCTTTGGTCCTTATAACTTCAAGTTTGAAAGAACTGATTGTTATTTCAATGATTGACTAGAAGATAGAGGGACAAAAATATTTCCACTTAAAAATAAACAGTTTGATAATACAGAAATATTTATAGAATCAGATGATATAGTAATTGCAGTAGGAGAGAGATGAAGTTTGTTATGAGGAGAGAAAACATTTATAGATATTATTAATATAAAAACTGAAAAAAAGTACAGACTATTTACTGATGAAGTAAATATAATATTTAATACAGTTGATGCAATAGTTATAAATGCAAAAGATGAATGATTATTTAAAACGCTTATTTTAAATACACAATCATTACAAAAATTGGATGAAAAAATAGAAGAATTACAAGCATTTTTCAAATGTGTGTACAACAAAATAACAGATGAATGGTATTTATTAGATTTTGCTATTTGAAATATTACTGAAGCAGATGAAGAAAAGAAATATCAAAGTGGAAGTTTTAGTTTGAAAAAATTAAATATTTGAGGAATTCCTGTTTCATTTGATAGAACTAATTTCAAAGTAGTTACTGATAAATGATATGTAGATGTATGGGAAGAATCTAAAAATTAATATAAAAATATGCTTTATAACAGTTATAGTAATGATTTAAATAAAAATATAAATATACTAAATAATCAAAATTATATTATCAATAATAGAATTAAAATTAATTTAATTTACAATATATATTTTGATGAAAAATTAATTTGATTGAAATATATTATTTCAATGTTTATGTATTATTTTATTAATACTAAAAGTCATTTTTTTGTACTTTTATTATTGCATATATTTATATTTATACTTTTTTGATGGGTATTATTCGTATTTAAAGTTAGATTTGAATTAATATTATTATATTTATATGAATTTTTTATTTTAAGTAAATCATTAGTCAATTTTTACTTCGATTTTAAAAATATAAAAGTTACAATTCTATGATTTAGAAGAAATCTATGAAATTCATATGAAAGTAAATTGATTTCATTTAGAGATTATAATAGTAATGTTTTAAATAATGATTTAAGAAATTTACAAATATCAGTATTTTTTACTTTTTTAATTAACGGATTAATTTATTTAATTTATTTATATTTATTATAAAATATTATGCTTAATATTGCTTCAATATACCGTTTTAATACACCATTTTTGGATATATTAAAGGAAAAAGTAGCACTTATTTCTGTTATTAAAAAAATAGAGAAATCAGTAAAATTTGATTGACTTTGATTTCATTTTGAAAATAAAGTAGAGTGAAACTATAATCATTTGAGATTTGTCTTAAATGATAATTTATGATACATAAATTTATATTATATTATAGATATAGATACTAATATATATCATTTACCAATATTTAAGCTTGATATAGTTATAAATGAGCTTTTTTTGCTAGATAATGAACATAGGCAATGAGCTGTAAAGTTTTTGAACAATATTTTTGAATGTTTTGATTGATTAACTGAAAAAGAATTTTTGATAGACATAAATAATACACTTTATTATACTACAGGTATTTTCAAGACAAAAATATATCCAAGCTATGATTTTTCTGATATTGAAAAGATTAGAGAATCATTTGAATCTAGTGATTGAATAACATTAGTTGAAGATTTTATAAATAAATTTTCTGATACTACATTTGAATTAAGTATAGAAAAATCAGATTATTATTATAAATTATATTCTATATTTTTATATTTCATTTATTTAGTTTATGTAATGTATGAAAATATAGAAAAGACTAATCAAACACAAACAGAGTTAGAACAAAACTATGATAATGAAGTATTTGAAACTCATAAGCAATTAATAAAAAATAGGCTTGAATATGTAAATAATATTCACAATAATACTTTTGAACAATACAAAAATAGATTAGAATTATTTTTTAAAATGTTTTAATATTAAAATAATTTTTAATATCAAGTAAAGTAAATTACACAAAGGGGTTTAACTCTTTGTGTATGCAAGCCATTATTTTTAATTTCCTTTATAGTCACTTGATAGTAACAAATAATCCAATGCTATTAAGTTAAGGATAATTTTGTACTTTGTTTCTAATCCCTCCCCCTGCGGGTACTCCCTTTGTCCTAAAGGATACATTTCAATAAAAAAGGGAGAAATTTAATTAATTCCTTAACTTAATGGCATTGACAAATAATCTTTATATTCTAAGAATTATTATAAGATATTTATTGTTAAAATATTTTATTATTGTATAATTATATTATTTTATTTTATTATTGTATAAATATATGAAACAAGTAGTTAGATGTTTCTTGTTGGACAGAGAAAAAATATTGTTAGTTAGACATAACAAAAATACAAAGTGGACACTACCAGGATGACATGTAGAAGCCAATGAAACAATATATGAAGCTATAAAAAGAGAGATAAAAGAGGAATTTAATTTGAAAATAAAATTGACAAATCCTAATAAATATCTAAATTACTCCCACATAACCGAATTTCCTAAGCCTCTTTGTGTTTATACTATAAATTATACTAGTCCAAAACACTGAGAACTTACGAAATTGGAGTTTATTTTTGTTGCTGAAGTTGTCTCATGAGAGCTTATCGTACAAAAGGAGGAGATTTATGATTATAAATGGTTTACTAAAGACGAAATTTCACAGATTTCATGAGAAGTATATTCTCAAATATTAGACCTACTTACTTTATTTTAATTACAGATATTTCGATGTTTTTTAGATTTTTAGTATTAATAACTTTATTATTAACTTACAACTTTTCATATTCTTATAATTTCAGTGACTCAACATTTAAAAAATACAATTGAGAATATTCTTTTTCTGATAGATATACAATTCCTAATGTTAAATTTATAGCTCAAGCACCACTTCAAACAAAAGAAAATTGGTTTATAAATTATGAATCATGTGAAGAGGCTGCTTTATTGATGTCACATTTTACTATTAATGATATGTATTATGATAAAAATGTAGCAAATGAAGAAATAAATAAATTGAATTATTATCAAGAATTTGTATTAGGAACTGAAAGAAATAAAATTCATAATCCTCAATCAAAACAATTATATATTAGAGATATTACTATTCAAGAAATACACACATTAGCAAAATTATATTATTGATATACTGATGAAAATAGTCATATATTAAATAATCCTTCTATTGAAACTATTAAGCATTTGGTATCTAATGATTATATATTAATTGTTCCATCATATACAAAAACTTTAGCTAATCCAAATTTCAATTTATTGACTAATTCTTATCATGTTATAAATATAATTTGATATGATGAAAATAATTTTGTTACACATGATCCAGGTACATCGAAATGAGAAAGTTATTTATATCCTTTCCAAAATGTTTTGACTTGAATAAAAGAAAATTGAAATGATGTATTAATATTAGAATGAAATAAAAATAAGTGAAGGATAGATTTTAATTTGATTAATGAAAAAATACTATTAGAACAAAGAGCAAATTTAGTTGTATGAAAAATAAATAAATTTATTGAAAAAAAATGAACAAAACCTGAAGATTGAATTAAGAAAGTTTTGGAAAATATAAGAAAATCAAATTTATCAAAGTATGATAATAATAATTCAAGATTACTTTTAGCAGTAGAAGTAAAACTTACAGAAAGATTAGAAATAATAGCTGATAGAAGGAAAAATCTGACTTATTTATCTGATAAATTAAGAGAACATTTTGATAAATAATTTTTAAAAAATAAATTTATTACATAGTAATAAATTTATTTTTTTGTATTAAAAATTATATATATTAAATGTAAAATCTTTAAAAAATTTATATTTGTAATTACTTTTTATTTAAATAATATGAATTTGGAATAATTATTTTAACAATTTTTTACTAAATAATTTTTATAACTACTAGAAAATTTATTTCTAGTTATTTAAAGAAGGTCTGAAAAACTAATTTAAATGAAAAATACATCTTTTTTGTAAATTTTCACTCAAAAATTTTTCCTTTAGAATAGCTAAAGTAAAAATTTTATTCATAAAAATTTCCTAAAAAATATAGTCTTTTATCAAAATTAAATAGTTTTTCAGACCTTTCTTAATAAAATAATATTCCAAATTTTATAAGGTAAATTTATGAATGTACGTAATTAATTTTTATTTCATAAAATTTATTTAAATGTTTAAGAAAATTGTATTTTTTATTTTTTTATTTTTTAGTTATACTCTTAGTTATTCTTATGAATTTGATGATAATGCAATAAAAAATTATATGTGAGATTATAAATTTTATAATTATTATAATATAGATAATTTAAGATTTATGGTACAAGCTCCTTTGAAAACTAAAGAAAATTGGGATAAACATAATGAATCATGTGAAGAAGCTGCTCTTTTTTTAGCTCATACAAATATTAATAATATTTATTTTGATATTAATTCTGCTGATGTCGAATTTCAAAATATGAATGATTATGAGGAAACAAAAATGTGAATTATAAAGGATAAAAAGCATAACATAAATTCTAGCATAATTTATCTGAGAGATATACATATTGATAAAATGCATGAATTAGCTATATGATACTATTGATATTCTAATAAAAATAGTCATATAATAAATAATCCTAGCTTAGAAACATTGAGGTATTTAATTTCTCATGATTATATATTAATTGTTCCATCTAATACGCTTACACTTTGAAATCCAAATTTTAATCAATCTACTAATTCTTATCATGTAATAGATTTAATTTGATATGATATAAACAATTTTGTAAGTCTAGATCCTGGTACTTCTAAGTGAGCAAATTATAAGTATAGTAATAGTATAATTATGAAATGAATACGAGAAAATGGAGATAAAATATTGGTTTTAGAATGAAAAATGAATCAAAATAATATAGATTTTCAGCAAATATATTTCAATGAAAAATCTAAATTATTTTTAAGAAAATTAGACGAAATTATAGAAGAAAATCCTAAAAATAAAAAAAATATATTAAAAATAATTTCTCAAAAACTGAGTTATAAAAGCAAAAATACAGATGAAAAACTTTCACAATTATTAACCAAGCTAGTAATATCATTGGATAATAAATTTGATGAATTGGCTTTTGACAGAAATGGGAAACTAATTGATTAAAAAAGAAACAGTTAGAGTTAAACTCTAACTGTTTCTTTTTGTTCTTCTTTGAGCCAATTATCATAAATTGACATATCTGTATATTTGATAGAAGATGTTGTTTCTTTTATAGCTTGTTCTAATAATTCCATAGTTATAATACTATCATCTAATTGCTCTTTTATGTTATCGAAATTTGCATTTTCATTATCTACCATATTAGCTAAATCAAGTATTGATTTGCTTGCATCACGAGATACTTCATCACATATTGCTTCTATATCAGCAGATACATATCAGTCAGTTAACTCTGCTAATTTATCATAATCTAGCTCTTTGTGAGGTCTATTAACTTTTTCTATATTTATTTGAAATAATTCTTTTCTAGCAATTTTATCCGGAGCTCAAATATATACTTTTTTATCAAATCTTCATGATCTTAGAATTGCACTATCTAGATGATCTGGTCTATTAGTTGCAGCAATTACTATCAAGTTCGGAGCTTCTTCTAGTGCATTAAATTCTTGTAAAAATTGTGAGATTTCTTCAGCTTTGTTTGCATCTATATTATCTGTTCTTTTTGATAATAGGGAATCAATCTCGTCCAAAAATAATATTATTGGTCATTTTTCACTAGCTTCTTTTGCTTGCTTGAAAAAACTTTTTATATTATTTGAAGTTTGGTGAATATAACTAGAACCAAATTCTCATACAGACTTTTTAATTAATCATGCTCATAATTCTTCTGCTAATTTTTTAGTTATAAATGTTTTTCAAGTACCAGGAGGACCATAGAAAAGTAATCAAGTAGGAATATTTACATTGAATTTTTTGTATGCTTCATTTATTTGTTTATATAATTTATTTTTAGCATCTTTTTTTGAATCAATTGTATCATCCTTATTAAGGGGAGTACCCGAAGGGGGAGGGGATAAATTTTCTTCTTCCAATTTTTGTACCAAAAATTTGAATTTAAGAGGTCTGATAAAACTTTCTCTCAGATTTTCTTTTAATTTTGCCATTCCAGCAACTCAAGCAAATCAAAATGTTGCAGGATTTTTATTTTCAAAATACTGTATATCTAGTTTCATTTCTTTAGATACAGTTTCTTCAGTTTTATTAATATATGGTGTATAAGAACTAGAATAATTTTCTCCTGCTTCAATTGCTTCTGGAGTATTAAATGCATCATTAAAAGTATCAGATATTTTTGTAGCGTTTTTTAAATTTTGCTCCATTTCATCCAATCATTTTTTGAAATCTCAAATATAATCTTTTTCAGCTGCAGTTTTGAATTCTGGAGAAGATGTAACTGCTCTGAAAAATGCATCAAATCATGTATCTTTTGTCATAGTAAGATAGGTTAATTATTTTATTTTAACCCTTACCTGAATCCTTTCCCTTATATAAGGGAAAGGGGCTCATAAGTAAAAAATGTAGCCTTCCTCCCTAATTTTAGGGAGGAAATTTATGCCCATAGGGAGGTATCCTGTGGACAAAGGTGGGTTAAGAATTTACTTCAATTTATCAATATAAATATTTATTTTTTCTAAATGTTTTTGTATTTCTACTATTTTCATTTCCACTCTTGTTTTACTTGCTACAAGAGGTCATTTTAGAGATGGATCAGTGGTTTCTAATATTTGTTTTTCAATGCTTTGTTTTCTATTAGAAAGAATATTCAGATTTTTACTTAACAACTCACTTATTTGTTCTAGAGGAGTAAGTATTTGTCTTTTTATCCAAGAATTATATATAGAAAAATTAAACATTTCTTTATATTCAGAATTATTTATCTCTTCTTTTAATTTTATATTAGTATTAATAGATTTGTCTGCATTTTGGTTTATATTTTCTAATCATGTATTAATATGAGTTAATAATCAGTCTTTCCAATCATTACTAATAGCATTATTTAATAGCGTTGTTAATTCATTTTTTTCTTTTACTAATGATTTTGAATATGTATCTATATCTTCAAAATGTTTATTTATACTTGTTATCTTATGTCATTTTATTAATAATATTTTTTTATTAATAGCACTTAAAATATTTCCAAAAAACCATACAAATATTATTCAAACAAAGTAAATTAGTCATAGTGATAAAGCATAAACAGTATACAATGCTAATAATAGAAGCACTAATTGTCATGAATTTTTATTATTTCATTTTCATATTCTGAATATAAAAGAATATCATTCTCATATGTTATCCATTACTTGTTTGAAAAATGATTTTTTTGTTTTTTCTATATTTGATTCTTTGAATAATTCTTCTTCAAATAATTCAGATATTTTTAATATTTTATTATCATTATTTATATTATAATTATTTAGTTTTTCTATTTTTCAGTTTATAGAAATTGATGTATCTGTTATTAGAACATATGCATTTTTTCTAAGTATTGATGACCTTTTTATAGCCAAAATAGTTAATATGAGTATAAATATGAAGTTTATAATTCATAAAAATCACACAAAAAATATTATAAATAGTGTAATATCTTTTGCCATGAATAAAATTGCACTAGGTATAATTAGTAATACTGCAAATATTACTCATAGCTTTTTGATATATTTCAAGAAATCTCTTTCTATGCTTGCTTTAACATCTTGGCTTCATATCCATTCATATAGATGAAATCATCTATCATTTATATTATTTTGAATATTTTCAGGTATAGAAAAAAAATGATTTATCTCTAAATCATTTTTTTCATTAGAATACGTATTCGTTTTTGTAAACATAAATATTAATTTAATTCTTTTGCTAATTCTTCTTGGTTTTCTTTTGATAATACTTTTATATTGTCTAGTTTTGTTTTTGCTTCGTTAAATAATTCTTTTTCTTTTTCAGCTTCTTTTTTTACTTGTTGTCTGAAATCATCTATTTCATCAAAATGATTTTTCAATTTAGTAACATTTTCTATAAATACAGTATTTGATAATACAGGTTTTGATGCCATTTCTTCAGATTTTTTAGCTGAAGATATTGCTTTGTCAGTAAGCTCTGAAGACATTTTATCTATTGTTGATCACATTACTTCCATTGCTTTCATAGATGCATCAATTGCTTTTTGACTAGAAGATTCTATCAGAGCAGTAGATAATAGAGTTTTAAATATTGGTCTAGATGAATTCATTGCAAGTGATAATTTGTTTGCTGAATCTAGTCTCATTAATAATCTTTTTTTTGCCATATCTAGGTTACCAATAAGCACTATCAAATTACTTTGGAAATATTCTACATTTCTGATAAACATTTCTAATTTCATTTTTTCATCTGGATCTGAAGTTTGAGCTAGTCTAGATTTGAAATCTTCTATTTTTACTTGTATAAATTCTTTGTATGCTACTACTTTTCATAGATTTGCTTCTATTCAGTCTACAAATTGTTTTTGCATATCAATAGAAGTATTTATTGATTCATATGATTGATCAAATCATGAAAAAATAACTCATATTTTTCATTCCATACTTTTCATATTAAATTTTGCTTCATCTACTTTGTTATCTATTGAAGTAGCTATATTTCATACTATAGGTATAGATTTCATTATTTTCATAAATGTTCAGTCGTTGTCTATAATATCTTTGTAGACGTTTTGAACTTCACCATTCATTTTTTCTAATTCATTACTTACATTCATTATAGGATCTTTGTCTATAATCTTTGCTGTTTCTGATATTATACTATCTAGAGGAGCAGTAATTCTTTCTCATATAGTTCTGAAATCTTTTGCATCTTGAAATACTCATTCTACTTCATTAACTTCCGAATCAGATAAAACTAATTTTTTCCCTTCTTCTACTTTAACTTGTTTTGTTTGTGTAATCATATTTTTAATTTATAAATAAAATACTCAGATATTATAGTTTAATTTGTTATATAAATCAAAATTTTTTATAAAATTTTTTATAAATATAAAAATATAATTGTCAATCAAAAATTTTATTTTAAGTTTATTTATTATTAAAAATGTTATAATTGAAATACTAACTTAGTTTATATATATTATTATGCAAAAAAAACATATTCATTACACATATAAATATGCATTTACATTGGTTGAATTAATAGTAGTAATAACTATATTAGCTATATTATGAACTATAGCTTTTATTTCATATACTTGATTTAGTGTTAGATCTAGAGATGGAGTTCGATTATCTGATATATTTAGTATAAAAACTTCAATGGATTTATATGAGATTGATAATTGAAAATATCCAATACCATCAAATTGAATAAATGTTACATATAGTTGAGCTATAGTTTGGAATCAATGAACATTTTGAGAATCAGTTTATACTAATATATCAAAATTAGATAAAATACCTTTAGATCCTTTAACATGAAATCAATATTCATATTCAGTTACTCAAGATAGAATTCAATATCAAATTGCTTGAATTATTGAATGAGATGAAATTTCAATGATAAGTGATAAATTACTAGTTAACAATTTTATACCACAAGTTAATGCTTGAGATGTTTATTCAAAAGCATTAGTTAAATGAAATTATAATGGAATTGTATCAAAAGTGATAAATTTAAGTAATTGTGATATATTATCAGTACCAAGTATAATTACTAGCGAATTATCTTTATCTACTGATTATGTTGATTTACATGATAGTTGATGGTTGGTATATAATTGATTTAATAATTTGCCAGCTACTTATAAAAAATCTAAGTTTTACTTGTATTGATGATTTGATTTTTTTTCTAATAATTTATTAGTTTATTCTGATAATAATAATTGTTCTGAATTATTTAGTAATACAAATTCATGAACATTGGAAAAGGTGAAGTTATTGAAATGAATACAAGATTGATATAATGGAACCTTATTTGCAGATGTATGAGAGATAAAAAATATATTAGATTTAGATATTGATATTAATAATCCAAATCAAACAACTATAAATTATTCCAAAAATTTAGTAAATAATTTAACAAAATAATTCAAGTATTTTACTTGAATTATTTTGTTTTTTAAAATATATATGTTATCATTATTTTAATTATTTATAACTTAGAAAAAATATGTGAAATGAATTTATATTATCAATATTTGATTATGCTATAAAAAACAATGCTTCTGATATTCATTTATCGGAATGAAATAAGATAACTTACAGAATAGATTGAGTATTATCTATTGCTGAAGAATTTTGAGTTATAGATCTTCAAAAAATAAAAGAAATATTAATAATATTATTGAAATCAAATAAAGAAAATATTAATAAATTTTTAATTAATCATGAATTGGATTTTGCTTATGTACATACTGATTGAGTATCATTTAGAGTTAATGCTTTTTATAGATTAGGTAAAATTTCTTTTGTTATGAGAAGAATCTCTAATAAAGTAATGACAATGGAAGAATTATTATTACCACCATCTACTAAGCTATTCACTGAATTAAAAAGTTGACTTGTTTTGATTACTTGACCAACTTGAGCAGGTAAATCTACAACTATGGTTTCTATACTAGAAAAAATAAATAATGAGAGGTGAGAACATATATTGACTATTGAAGATCCTGTTGAATTTATATTCACTGATAATAAATCAATTTTTTCTCAAAGAGAAGTATGAATTGATACTAATAGTTTCAGAGATGCTCTTAGGTCGTCTCTTAGAGAAGATCCAAATATTATTATGATTTGAGAGTTAAGAGATAGGGAAACGGTTCAATCTGCATTAGAATTAGCTGAAACAGGGCATTTGGTAATTTCTACTTTACATACTTCTAGCTCTATTCAAACTGTTAACAGATTGATAAGTTTTTTCCCAATAGAATCACAACCATTAGTAAGAGAGAAATTATCAGAGTCACTTAAATGAGTATTATCTCAAAGACTCGTTCCTAGAATATGAGGTGGAAGAATCTGAATATTTGAATTAATGATAGTAAATACTTGAATAAAGAATTTAATAAGAAACTGAAATATCAATCAAATGTTTACATATATAGAAACAGGATCTAATTATTGAATGATACATATGCAAAAATATGCAGATTTATTAAGAGATAAATGATTAATAAAAGAGTCTGATTATATCAATTATTTCAAAGATCAAGCATAAAAAAAAAGCAATTCGTCGAATTGCTTTTTTTTATGCTTCTCACAACATCATATCTATATTTATCTCATTTGGTTCTCATTCCCTAATAATTGTGAGTCTAATAATTTCTCATGGTATTTTTCATTGTATAAATTGATTTAAGTCATAATTTGCTCAAATATTTACTTTATCTATTTTTGTTATAATATCTCCAGGCTTTATTCATTCTATTTCTGCAGGACTTCCATTTACTACACTTCATTCTTGTTTCACTACATATAATCAATAATTTGTTTTTAGATTAAATTTATTTTGCACTTCTTCATTTATAGGTATATAATTTATTCAGATGTATGGTTTTTTGATTACTCAATATTTATCTATAGATTTCAACATATAGTCTATTTTGTTTTTTGTTAATCATATAGAAAATCATATTCATACACTTCATTGGATAATAGCTGTATTTATTCACATTACTTTTCAGTCTAAATTTATTAGAGGTCATCCACTATTTCCAGGATTTATTGCTGCATCAGTTTGTATTAGTCATGAAATCATATTATTACCATCATTAATATTTCTATTTTTTCAGCTTATTACTCCTAGAGATACAGAATTCTGGAATTCTGATAAAGCATTTCACATAGCAATTGCGAATTGTCATACATTTATTTCATCTATTTTATTTACGAAATCAAGAGTTTTGAATTCTTTTTTATCATCCATGATTTCTAAAATAGCCAAATCATTATTTGGATCAGTAGCTATTACTTTTGCATCATATTCGATATTATCATTTGTAATAACTGTGTAAGTAGCTTGATTATCACTTATCACATGTTTATTTGTAATAATTTTACCTTTTTTTGTGATAAAAAATCAAGTTCATCATCATACTTTTTGATTTACACTTCATATAGGATTTCAGTAAAATCCAAATGGTGAATTTCTGTATATAAATAAATCTTTTTTTATCACAATACTTACAACTCAAGGGGCAACGTCTTTTACTATTTTTGTTATTTCACTTTGTAAATCGGTTATATTAGTGATTTTTTCTATTACTTTAGTTTCTTTAGTTTGTGTTTCTGTTACTTTAGTATTATTTAAATATTTATTGAATACTATGCTTCATATTACACCTGAAATTATAGAAAGAAATATTAGTAATGTAATAATAGTTATAATAATTTTGTTTTTATTTTCCATAGGATTAATTCAATTAGTAAATAATTATATTTTTATTATAATATATATTTTTAAGAATAAGTTAAGAAAAAAATATAAAATATATAATTCAAGCAAATATAAGTAAATAAAATATTAAATAGTCAAAAAGAAAAATTAAATAATATTTAATTTTTCTTTTTTTTGTGTATAATTTTTTGGATTTAATTTATTATTAATAATTATGCATAAACAAAAAATAAGCTTTATAAAAGTCCCACTTATCAAGGGGGATGTCCGCAGGACAGGGGGATTCACTCTTGTAGAGTTAATAGTAGTAATTATGATATTAGCTATATTGTGAACAATAGCTTTTATATCAATTAGTTGATATGGTAGTCAAGCAAGAGATAGTATTAGGGTATCTGATTTATCAAGAATGAAAATTTCTTTGGAGTTATTTCAGCTTGATTCTAGTAAGTTTCCATTTGTTTCAAATTGAGAGGATATATTATATAGTGGTTCAATAGTTTGGAATCAAGGTACTTTTTGAGAATCTGTATTTAAAAATATATCTAGAATTGACAAAATTCCAATAGATCCTTTAACTTGAAAAGAGTATACATACTCTACAACTTCTAATAGATATGAATATCAATTATGATGAATAGTAGAATGAAATGAATTGGTATTAAATAATAATAAATCTATTGCTAACTCTAGTTCAAATACTACTGCTACTGCTTATATTATATGAAATTATAATTGACATTTTCTAAAAACATTAAGTTGAACTCTGTGTAATGTATTAGCATTACCTTCAATTATAACAAATGATACAACTATAAATGATTTAGATATATTATTAAATGATAGAAAATTAGTATATTTTTGATATAAAAATTTACCAAGTTCATTTAAAACTAGTAAATTTAAGCATGATTGATGATTTGAATTTATTCCTAATAATAAAATTTCTTATACGGATGATAAAAGTTGCGTATGATTACATGACAGAGCTTTTTCATTACCAAGAGTTATGTTATTAAAGTGATTACAAGAGTCATATAGTTGAACTATTTTAAAAAATGATTCAATAATAAGTAATTTAATATCATTAGATATTGATTTATTAGATCCATCTAAAGAAGTATTAGCTTATGCATCTACTTATACAGATAATTATTTTAAATACAAAAATTCTGATGAGTCAGAAACTAAACAAAAAATCGTAAATTCTAGTTGTAAAACAATATTGGAATCATGATACAGTACTTGAGATTGAATATATAGTATTGACATTGATTGAATTTGATGAGAAGTACCATTTAATGTTTATTGTGATATGACAACAGATTGATGATGATGGACATTGTTATTTAGATGGATAAATCCTTCATCTGCTTTTAAAGCATCAGAAGTCTGTTGATTAACAAGTAATTTTAAGAGTTCTACAAATGATATAAATAATTATCCAGTTTTTAAATCAGGAATTGCTAATTTTTGAACTGAATGTTTGTATATAAATAATAATACTACATGGAATAATACATTTTGATGGGTAAGATGGAATAAATGAGCTCATGAAAATTCACCATTAAATGTTTGATTCCAAGGATTTTCATCTGTTAAATGAACTTCACATACTTTTTGAATGCAAAGTAATTGATGGAATCATAATTCTTGAGGAAGTTCTTGATTTTGATTTTGGGAGAGACCAAAAAATCATTGAACTTGTTGATGAGCTTACCAATGTGCAAGCAAAGTTTGTTGATCGTTAACTCAAGTTTCTTCTTATAATTGTCACTTTGATCAAACTAATCAAAAATATATATATATAAGATAGCAAATATAAGTAAATAAAATATTAAATAGTCAAAAAGAAAAATTGTATTCATCTTGAAATATTAATAAGATTTTACCGAATTAAACTACTTTAACTCTTTCAACAGGATGATCATTTCAACAATGATTAATAGTTCATAATAATTGAAATATTTATGTAACAAATAGTAATTCTAATAATGTAAGAAAATTAACTTATAGTTGTAACTAACAATCCAAAAACAAGAAAAAATATATTTTTTCTTGTTTTTTTATTTGCAAAATAATCTAAACACATAGAATAATATTACTTTAAAATTAACTATATTAAATGACGCAAATAGATAACAAAATAACAGATGGAGAGAATTTATATGTATTAGCTGTACCAAACTATGTTGAGGTAGTTTCAAGTGAGCTATGATTTAAATCTTTTCAAGTAGAAGTAGTTTTGGATTTAACAGCTGAGTGATCAACTGTTCCATTTATAGCTAGATATAGAAAAGAAAGAACAGGTAATTTGGATGAAGAACAAATCAGAGCAATTATAGAGTTGAGAGATAAAACTGAAAAAATATATAAAGCAAAACAAACAGCTATAAACTGAATAATGGAATTGTGAAAAATGACTCCAGAGTTGTTTGATAATATATTGAAAGCAAAAACATTAAAAGAAGTAGAAGAAATATATAAACCATACAAAAGTAAAAAGAAAACTAAAGCAATGATAGCAATTGAAAAATGATTTCAATTCGTTGCTGATATCATTAAAAAAAATATTGAAATTACCTTATCCCAACCTTCTCCTTTGGAGGAGAAGGGGCAAGAACAATTAGATATTTTACTGAAAGAATATTCATTAGAAGAAATTTTAGAGGGAAGTGGGCATATTATTTCTGCTGAAGTGTCTGCTAATTCAGATTTGAGAGCTGATTTAATGGAAACTCTGCAAAAATATTGAACAATAATTTCAAAGAAAAAACCAGAAAAAGCATTAGAAAAATTGAATGAAAAAGATAGAGGACAAATATCAAAATTTGATATTTATTCTGATTTTAGTCTAAAAATTTCATGGCTTAAACCTTATCAAATATTAGCATTAAATAGATGAGAAAATATTTGAATATTGTGAATAAAAATAGAAAAAACTGATATGACTCTAGAATGAATAAAAAAACATTATTCTAGAATATTATCTCATCTCCCTTTACCAAAGTGAATAGACAATGAAAAATGATGAAATAGGAAAGTATATTTACCATTTATTCCATTATTAGAGCAAGCATTTTTGGATTGATATGAAGCACTTTTTATATCAGTTGAAAATGAACTTAGATGAATATTATCAGAAGTATGAGAAGATGATGCAATCGATACTTTTAAGAAAAATCTGGCAAATTTACTGGTGACTAAACCTGAATATGGTAAAAAAGTATTAGCAATAGACCCATGATATAGAGCATGATGTAAGATGGTAGTATTAGATGAATTATGAAATCCAGTTAAATTTGATAAAATATATTTACATCAAGAAAATGATGCAAAATCAAAATTGAAATCAATATTTGAAACAGAAAAAATAGATGTAATAGTTGTGTGAAATGGTACATGAGTAAATGAAACTATTACTATTTTGCAAACTCTAACTGATAAAGAAATATATATAGTAAATGAATCTGGAGCATCAGTTTATTCTGCTAGTGAAACAGCACAAGAAGAATTTCCAGATTTAGATAGTTTGGATAGATGAACAGTTTCAATCGGTAGAAGATTTATAGATCCTTTATCAGAATTGGTAAAAGTACCTGTTTGAAGTATATGAGTAGGTATGTATCAGCATGATGTAGCAGAAAAGAAATTAGAAGAAAAACTATGAAATGTAGTAGAAGATACTGTTAATGAAGTAGGAATAAATGTAAATACAGCTTCAAGCTATGTATTGAGTTATATCTCAGGTATAGATAAAAGAGCAGCAAAAAAGATATATAATAATAGACCATACAAATCAAGAGATCATTTAAAAAAACAATTATCAGACAAAGTATATGAACAAGCAGCTTGATTTCTAAGAGTACCAGAAAGTAAAGATATATTAGACAATACTGATATACATCCAGAACAATATGAATTGGTAAAATATTTGGAAAAACCTCTCTCTTGAATTCTCTCTCCTTATCAGGAGAAAGAGGCTACAGTTTTATTTTCAACATATGAAAAAGAATTAAAAGAAATTTATCCAGATGTAACTATATGAACAATAGAATTTATTTTAAATTCTTTAAATAATGCTTGAGTAGAAAAAAGAGTAAATTCAACACATAAAAAAGCATGAAGATCAGGAGAAAAAGCTGATATAAAAGTATGAGATACTCTAGAATGAGTTATTAGAAATGTTGTTGCTTTTGGTGCTTTTGTAGATATAGGTATGAAAAATGATTGATTAGTTCATGTATCTCAAATATCTGATAGTTTCGTAAAAGATCCAAAAGAAGTAGTAGAAGTATGACAGACAGTAAGAGTAAAAGTAACTGCAATAAATGATAAAACAGGGAAGATTCAATTGACAATGAAATGATTATAATTTATAGAATAAAAAAATGTTTTGTAAAGCCAATTTAAATATTTAAATTGGCTTTTTTTGATAATAAATTATAATAAAAAATATTAATTAATTAAAGAATTATATTATGAAATATATAAAACAATTTATCATAAACATACTTTTGTTTTCTTTAGCATGAATTACTTATGCTGCTTTTACTCCTGTTTCAAATTGAGATCCATTAACTCCTACTATATGGAATAATTTACTTGCAAAAGTGGACTGAATATTTACAGATTGAACTGGTAAAGTAGGTATATGAAATGAATCTCCTACTGAGAAGCTAGATGTAACAGGTAATATCAAGGCATCTTGAAGTATATGTTGAGCTAGTTGATGTATATGATCTGCATGATCTGCATTCTCTTGTACGGAAGAATTTGATTATATAGAAACAGGGAATTCTATAATATCATATAATCCAAGTGCTGCTAAAAAAGCAGAGCTAATGATATATTGAGTTATATGCTGGAATAGGTCTGATGACTGATTAAAGGTGTCACCACTTGATTGATATAATTTTTCAAATTGAGCTTATTCAATATGGTGAACTTCACCAAATAATAAAGTATGTTGAAGAATTACTTATTATCAATGAACAAATTATTTAATTTCTTGGTCTCATGGTAATCGGTTTTGACTTAGATATTTTGATTGAGTTACCAATACTGTTCATGGTAGATGGGTAGCAAATTCCTCGTCAGAATGATCATGATGATATGGAGTATCAGATAGATGGACTATATGGACTTGTAAATAAAAAAAGCATTTTTTAAAATGCTTTTTTATAAACTATTACAATGTTATATCAGTTATTATTTTTCTAACATATGTTATTAGTTCTCTTGCTTGATTTGGAGATAATTCTTCTACTTTTAGTATTTTTATTATTACAGGCACAATTTTCATAAAAATAATAGATTTAAATCTATTTGTATTGATATGTTCTATATCATTTTCTATAAATTTTTTAACTATTTTTAATACTATATTTTGACTATATGGGTGAAATATATTTTTATTATCTCAAAATACATCTATTCATTCAAAAGTAGTAATGAAATTCATATCTTCCAATTCTTCCATATATGCTCTATTTCTCATTTCAAGAATGTCTTGACGAGTAAATCAATATGATTTTAGTTGATCTTCCATTTCGCTAATATCTTCTCTGAAATCTATATCTCAGTCCATATTTAAATAATACAATTCTATATATTGTGAAATCTCTCAAAATAAAAAGTTCAATTCTTTTAGTTTTCAATTAAAACCGGAATTATTTGTATTTTTAAATAATGACATTACTTCATTATTTTCATTATTGTCATCATTTTTTCAATAATTTGATCTTCATATTGTTATCTTATTATTTTGATATGAAATATATAAATTTAAATTTTTATTTTTGACAATATATTTTTCAAAATTCTCACCTGCTATAAAATTAATTAATTTATTTTCTATTTCATTACTGATTGTTCTAAGGAACTCTCTAGCTCATCTTTCTTTTGAATATCATTTTTTTAATATGTGATTAACTCAATTTTCATCTATTGATAGATTTATATTATTATGAGGGTATTTTTTTTTGATTGCATTTTTCATATCAGTAATATCATTATCTAATATTTTTTTACAATCTTCAGTAGTTAAATATTCGAATTCAATTACAGCAGTTAATCTTTCTCTGAATTCTGGTGAGAAATTTCTTTTCATTGATTTTTGAATTATGTTTGAATTAGCTTTTTCATCGAAATTATTATTATCTACAAATCAAATATTGTTTGATCAATTGATTATTTCATGTTGTCATATATTTGAGGTGAATATAATTATGGAATTATCAAATCTAGATATTTTTCAGTTAGTGAATTCTACTTTTGCAGTATCCATAATTCATAGCAGAGATTGTTTTACATTGTAATGAGCTTTTTCTATTTCATCGAATAAAATTATATTGAATCAATCTAAGTATCTAACTATATCATGTAATTGATTCATTCTTTTTGCTGAATCATAATGTCTATTTATATTACTATGTTCAAGTGGACTAGGTTCTCAGTATCATATATAACTTTTAGGTGCTCAAAATAGTGTAGTACTAGTATGACTTTCCATATAATTTTCACATGATATTTTTGTATAATTATTTTCATTTCCTAGCAATAGTTCTGCTAATGCCTTAACTATTTCTGTTTTTCATACTCAAGTTGGTCCAGCAAAATATAGACACGCAATTGGTCATTTTCTTTGTCTGAAACTCAATATTCTAGATATAATTGCTTTTGATATAGCTTCTTTTGCTTTTTGTTGACTTATTATTCTAGAATCTAAAAACTCTTCTATTTCTATTTGATAATGATGTTTTTCTGGTATATCCATTATTTCTATTACTTCTTCTTTTACTTCACATTGTGCATTTGAAATTAATTCATTTTCTATATCATCTCATATTTCTAATTCTCTTTCAACTCGCATTCTTAAAACTTTCACCAAACTAAGTTAAGATAATAGGCTTATTGAGACAAGAAGAAGACTTTATGGAGAATGAAAAATATAAACTTTTAAAAGAGAAATTACCACTAAATAAAGTCATTTCAAGAAAT
>JAUXPL010000019.1 GCA_030683605.1 Candidatus Altimarinota bacterium | reverse complement strand
TCAGCTATATGTGATTACTGTTACTTCACTTGGTTGTGGATAATTTCATGCATCTAGATTATACAATTCTAATGTACTTTTCATTCTTGATAAGTCACTTGTTCTAACACTATCTCTAGCATTACTACTATATCATTGTAGACTAACAAAAGCTATTGTTCACAAAATCGCTAATATTGTTATTACTACTATTAGTTCTACTAGGGTGAATCCTTGTAGCCCTTTTCTCCTGATAAGGAGAGACGATTTATGCCCGAAAGGAGGTATCCTGTGGACAGATGAGAGGTTTTTATTGTAGCCTTCCCAGCTTAAGTGGGGGAATTTAGGATGGATTAGTTTTTGTTTATTCATAATAATTAGATTTAGGATAAATATTTATAACTTAGTAAGTATACTAAAAAACAAGAAATATAAAATTGTATTTTATATTTCTTGTTGACATTTATTTTACTTATTATTTACTAATTATTCTAAAATTTTTCTTCCCTTTTCAAAGCAAAAGTACTTTATTATTTATGAAATCATTAGAGAAATCATAATTGAAATCTGATATTTTTTGTTCATTTATTGTAATTGCTCATGATTGTACTGATTGTCTAGCTTCAGAGTTTGATTTTGCTAATCATGATTTAACAATAATTTCAAAGAAATTCTCACTAACATATTTGAAACCTCACATAGCATTTTGAAATGTGTCTATTTCATTATCTTTTAATCATTTTAATACTTCTACTTTTGAGTCAGAACTAAACATGAAATCTGATATTTTCAATGCTAGATCTGCTTCTTTTGTACCATGTATTATTTCTACTACTTTATATGCTAATAATTTTTGTCATTCTCTTGCTTCTGGATTTTGTTCATGATTTGCTACTAATTTGTCTATTTCTTCAGTTTCTATTAACGTAAGCATTTTCAAATATCTAGATATATCAGTGTCAGCAGTATTCATGAAATATTGATATATTTCATATGGAGAAGTTTTATTTTTATCTAACCATATAGCATTTCATTCTGATTTACCAAATTTTTTACCAGATGAATCTGTAATAAGTGGCCAAGTCAAAGCATATGTTTCAGCATCGTATTTTTTTCTGATTATTTCTGTACCTGTTACTAGATTACCCCATTGGTCTTGTCAACCAATTTGCAATTTTAGTCATTCATCAATAAATAGTTTAGAATAATCATATCATTGTAATAACATATATGAAAATTCAGTATATGATATAGATTGATTTGGATCTTGTATTCTCTTTTTTACAGTATCCTTAGACATCATAACATTTACTGTTATATATTTTCATACTTCCCTCAAAAAATCTAGATATCACATATCTTTATAAAAATCTTTGTTGTTTACGAAATCATATTTGAAATGTTGTCATGTAAATTCTGCTAAATTATTTACTATACTTGTTATTTGTTTACTTATTGCTAATTGGTTTTTTTCTAAGTCAGTTTCACTTAAAAATGTTCTTTCACTATCTTTTCATCCTGGATCTCAAATCATACCAGTAGCTCATCAAGTCAAAGCTATATATTTATTTCATCTCCTCATTATATGAACAGCCACCATAAATCATATGAAGTTTCATAGATGAAGTGAGTCAGCAGTAGGATCGAAACCACAGTAAAATAATTCTCATCATTTGTCATAAAGTTCAAACAACTTATCATTAGAATTTTGGAATAATAATCACCTATCAGCTAATTCTTGTCTCAAATTTTTCATTTTTTATTTATTTATTATAAACTATATTATTCTTCTTTCCAGCTAAATATGGAGAGAATTTATCCGAAGGTGTATCCCGTGGACAAGAGAGAAGTTAAACCTCTTGAATTAATTTATAAACAATAATATTCATTTATAAACTTAAATCAATAAAATTATTTGATTTTTGACATATATTTAGTAAATTTACATATATATATTTAAAATATTATAAATATAACAAAAAATGCAGATACACGATAGAAACATATGGGACGAAATGACTAGATGAAAAGATAGTATATGAATAGAAAATTGTCCTTTTTGTAATAATAAAGATAATACAAAAATATGGGAATGAAAATATTTACATATAATACATAATAAATACCCTTACAACTGATTAGTGGGCCATTTATTATTAATACCATATAGACATATAGAACATACAAAAGAATTAAATAATGAAGAATTAATTGAAATGAAAATTGCTGAAACTTTTTTGAGTGATTATTATAAAGATACAGATTATTTTTCACTTATTAGACAAACAAATGCTTGAAAAAGCGTAAAACATATACATTACCATTACATACCTTGAAAATTATATTCAAGTGACTTAGAAAAAATACTTAAAAACAATTAAAAAAAATGAGAGATTTAGATATATCTAAAATATTCTGATCAAAATGTAGAACAAAACTACTAGAGAAATTATTTCTAGAATATGAATCATGAAACAATGAATGATTTCATATGAGATGACTTTCTAGGGATTTAGATGAACAAATAAATTCTATTAAAAGAGAATTAGATAATTTGACAGAGCTTTGAATACTGAAACACAAAACAGAATTGAAGAAAAAAATATTTTTTGTAAACAATAAATTTTATCTATTAGATGAATTTATAAATATATTCTTGAAAAGTTATAACCCCTTTGATAAAATAAAAGAATACTTCAAACCTCAAAATAATTTAGAATTAGTAATAGTAAATGATGCATTAAAAACAAAATTGATATCAAACTGAAAAAATATGTTGGATATATTTATGATTTGAGATATAGATAGAGACAGTTTTAGTGAATTTATAACATCTACATTTTATGGTAGAAAAGTGAAATATGCAATAATTACTACGGATGATTTTTTCAAGAGATTAGAATTCTGAGATAAGTTAATAAAAAATATATTAACAGAAAAGTGAAATATTTACCTAAGAGATAACTTAAAAATAAAAGAAAAACTAGATGAAAATAGCATCTAGTTTTTTTACATTTTTACAACTCATACTTTTTCCTCGTATTTGTTGTACTTGATTTTATAATAAGTATTTATTCAAACCATTGCAGCATTATCCATACAATACAGATTTTTACTAGGATATATGAAATTTATTTTATCCTTATTTGCTAATTGTTCTATAGATTTTTTCAATTTTATATTAGCACTTACTCATCCAGCTAACATAACTGTTTTAACATTGTATTGTTTGGCTGCTTCTAGAAGTTTCCATGACATTACTTCTGTAACTGCATTTTCAAATTCATATGATATTTCTCTTTTATCTTCTATAGATAATTCTCATTTTTCTGCAATTCTTTTATCTACTTCTCTTTTCACACTACTTTTCAATCCTGAAAAGCTAAAGTTGAATTCTCTTTTTATTAACCATACACGAGGGAAAAGACATGTTTTAATTTCAGGACACCCACAAGGGGTATCCCTACATTCTTTTTGTAGAGGATTCCCTTGTGGTATCCCTAAACTTTTTTCATATTCTCCTGCCAATTTACTGATTATTGGTCATCCAGGATATCATAGTCACATCATCTTAGCAGCTTTATCAAATGCTTCTCAACCTGCATCATCTCATGAACTTCATATTTTTTCTATTTCCCACATAGACTTCATATAATACATATCATTATGTCCTCATGAAACAGTCAAACATACAAGTGGATATTGTATATCTGATTCTTCCCTACCTAAATAATTAGAAAAAATATGTGCTTCAATATGATTGATTGGAATAATTTTTTTATTTAATACAATAGAAATAGTTCATGCTACAGTAGTACCAGTTAAAAGTGATGGTAATAATCCAGGATTAGTTGTAACTCATATGAAATCAATGTCTTCTAGAGTTAATTTAGCTTGATTTAATACATTTGTAAGTACTTTGAATATATTATTAGCATGTTCACGTGCTGCTACTTCTGGCACAACTCATCATGTAATATTATGAATACATATCTGACTATCAGTATCCATTGCTAACAATTTATCATTTTCAAATATTGCTATAGAAGTATCATCACAACTCGTTTCAAATGCTAGTATTTTCACTTTATTTTTATTATTAATTAGAATATTAATACTAATCCTACACAAAACTCTGACAAAATCAACTCGATTTTAAATAAATTGACTTTTATAAATAAAGTATTATAATTTAGTAACTATTTTTAGATAGTAAAACAAAAACAAATAATATAATACACGAACATAAATAGCTCAGCTATTATAGCAGAAATTTTTTAAACTAAAAATTTTAGGAGGAATAATGAAAAAAAATGGTTTTGTATTATCAAATGGTTTTAGGATTAAACCTGTAGTATTAGATTGTTGTTTAGGAGTTGAAGGATATGGTCCACCAGGACTTTTTGGTACTAGTTATAACAAATTGATAGATAGGAAAAATTCTACAACTATATTGAAAACTATTACAAGATATCCAAAAATTGGAAATTTTGGTGCATCTATTTTTTCAAAAGATGGGTGGGAAATGACTGATTATAGTTTTCCTCTACCCAAAAAACTGTGTTATTTACCAATTGGAGGTGGCTCTACTGTTAATTCTTTTGGTCTAAGTAATGATGGATTTGATAATTTTTTGAATAAATCATTCGCAGATAAATATATTATTCCTTCTATTTTTCTAGAATTTGGTCGAGGTAACATTCAAAGAGTTAAAGAAGAAGCTTTTTATATGGGAACTAAACTCAAAATAAAGTTTAAAAAAAGAAGAGATGTATTTTTAGCTGCAGTAGTATTAAATATTTCTTGTCATAATAGTGGTAATGATATTACTAATATTAATACTGAAATTATTGAAGTAATAAAAATATTCAAAGAAGGTATTGGAAACATTCCTATAGGTATCAAGTATAGTTACTTACAAGACATTTCACTAGCTGTTATGATTGACAGAGAAATAGATATTGAATTTCACCAAGCAATTAATACTATTCCTTTTAAATATATATTCGGTGATGATAAATTTTCACCATTATCTCATATTGGGCATGGTGGAGTATCTGGACCAGCTATCAAAGAAAAAGCATTTAACTATGTTTTGAAATTGAGATCTGCACTTGGGCCAGATGTAAAAATAATTGGTGGAGGTGGAGTATCAAACTTGTTAAGTGCTCAAGAAAGAGCATTGTGCTGTGATTCAATTGCTTTAGGTATTTTAGTAAATAGAAATACCATTGAAGCAAACAAAATAATATCACATTTTGCAAAATAAATACAAAAAAGGAGAAAACTAAAAAGCCCATTCGTTACAAAAACGGATAGGGCTTTTTAAAAGCTTAAAATAAAATAATTAATTTTTTATACAACGAACACTGAATCAATATGTTTTAAGATAATATGAACGATCTATAGATGTAGATGCCCAAGTAAATCTTCTTCAATAAGATTGATTAGTATCAAATGCAGTTGCAGACCAAAAATATGAATTAGATCCACGATCATAGAATGTAAATGAATTATCTGTTTTTTCACCTGCCATTACTATATTTAGGAAGTTAGCAACATTATTATAATTATGTTTTGAATTTTGTCATCTCCATCATAAACCTGAACATAACATTCAATTAGTAGCATTTCTACAGTTTGATCATCAATTCAGATTTGTTTCTAGTGTTTCCCATTCTGCATCAGTTGGTAAATGCCGTCAAGATGGACAAGCACCTGCTGCATTTGCCCAAGTATAAAGTTTTCACCAAATCCCAGGATTTTCAGTATCTCAATATGATGTCGTTCATGTGTACCAAGTATTAGCTTTTGTTGTACTTGCCATTGGTGTTGAATCTATAGCACAAGAACCAGGAAAATTTGAAGTTCAATTATAAGTCGGATAACAAGTTCATACAGTTCAATTTGTACCATTGGTTTGATTTCACCACTCCATACCAGTTCATAATATAGAATTACATCATGCCCATACTTGATTTCATATTCTCATATCTGGTATATCACAATTAGTTCATGATATATTATTCCATCCAGATACATATGTACATGTTCAAGCTATATTTGAAATATTTGAAGTTAAACTGGCTGGTCATTGAACACTAACTGTACAAGAATGGCCTGGTGTCAATGCTGATACATTATTACAAACTGTTCAATGACTTCTTGTAACACTGAAATTACCGCTTCAATCTGCAAAAACTTTTAATCAACATACACTTACATAAGCTCAAGCTCAATTTGCTCAAAATGATCCACTAACGGTATAAGTTGCTACACTACAAGATCATGCTATATTAGTTGTATTTGATGCTAAACTAGCTGGTCAATTTGTTGTAGTAGTACAAGTATATCAAGGTCTAGATGCAGTTATATTATTACATACAGTTCAATATGTTCTTGTGGTACTAAATGCTCAACTTGAATTTGCTGTGATATTAGTTCAACATACACTAATAGTAGCTCAGTTTGCATTAGCACCAAATGTACCAGAAACAGTATATGAATTTATATTACATGTTCATGCAATATTAGTTACATTTGTAGTTAAATTCAATGGTCAATTTGTAGTTGTACTACATGTATATCAAGTTCTAGAAGCTGTTATATTATTACAAGTTGCTCAATAATTTCTTGTAGCTGTAAAATCTCAGTTTCAATCTGCTATTACACTTATACCACAAACATTTATACTTGCTCATGCAGCTCCTGCTCAAAATGATCAACTTACTTGATAAGTATTTAAACTACATGTTCATGCAATATTAGTAACACTTGAAGATAACTCACTTGGTCAATTTGTGGTAGTTGTACATGTATATCATGTTCTTGTTGCTGTTATATTATCACAAACACTTCAATAACTTTTTGATGTAGAAAAGTTTCATAAAGAATTAGCTGTTACATTAGTTCAACATACATTTATTATAGCTCAATTAGCATTAGATCCAAAACTTCAACTAACAGTATAAGCATTTACATTACATGATCATGCTATGTTTGATACATTCGATGTTAGACTAGCAGGTCATTGTGTAGTAGTGCTACATCAATATCAAGCTTTTGTAATTGAAATATTATTACAAACACTTAGATTAGCTCTAGAAACTGAAAAATATCAATTTCCATCTGTCGTTGTATTTATTCAACATACATTTATAGTTGCATTAGAACCATTTGTTCAATAATTTCCACTTACATTGTACATTATTGTATCACAAGTACCTGCAATATTTGTAATGTTTGAAGTAAGACTTGATGGTCATTGTGTTGTTGTACTACAATTATATCAAGTTTTTGTAGCAGTTATATTACTACAATTCAATCAATGATTTAGTGAAATAAAAAATCATCCAATAGAATTAGTAACTACATTTGTTCAACATACATTAACTGTAGCTCAAGCTACTCAGAAATTTCATGTCACTGAATAAGTTTTTATAGTACAAGATCATCATATATTAGTCGTATTTCATCATAAACTTACTGTCCCATCTTGTGTTGTATAACAATCATATCATGTCCTAGTTGCAGTAATATTTGAACATATTGTTCAATGTGTTGAAGTAATAGAAAAATTTCAGCTAGAATTTGCTGTTGTAGTAGTTCAACATACATTTATAGTAGCTCAAGATCCTCATGTACCAAAGCTTCAACTAACAGTATACTGATTTGGTAAACAATCTCATCAACTTCTATAATATCAGGTATTACAAGTAAATGTACAAGTTCACGGAGTAGTATTATAGTTCCATGTTCATCATGTAGTATCAGTAGCATTTGATATTTCATTTGTACCATTTGGTACAGTTCACAAACAATTTGAATTTAAACATGATTCTCATTGTAATACATTTCATAATCAACAAGTCCAATAACAAGGGGTATTTTGATTAGAAGATTGCCGAGCTTGATTTATTACAGATGGATTTCAATCAATAAATATTGCATTACTATAATTAGGCTTAGCTCAACATAATGGTGTTGTAGTAGTTTTATTTAATACTATTTTACATCAAAAAGTCGTATTTAATATATTTATAACAGCAGCAGTTGCTTCTATTGAAGGATTATTTTTATTTATTTCTACTTCTACTATATTCTTAATATTTCACTGTTCTCATAGAATTGTTCATATATATGCATCTTGCATTCACTGCAATAAATCCATATTTGCATTTATATTTTCGGTAGTACATTGGTACAATTCATTACAAGCTGAAGTATCACTATATACTACTAATTTATTTGGAGAAAATCTAAATCATCAAAAACCATTGAACTTAGATTTTCTATAAGAACTAGGTAAATTTTTGAAACCAGAATAAACTAATGAATTATTATTAATAATCTCTGGTAATTCTGTTATATTTATATCATTTGTAATTATAGATGGAACAGACAATAATTCACAAGTTATTCAGTCAATTACTGACTTTATAAACATTTGATTATAATTTCATGTTACATATGCTCTAGCCTCTAAAGTTCAGGCATTAGCTTTATTATAATTCAAATAATTTTGAGTTATATCATTTCATTCCATTATACCTCATAATTCAAATTCATTTCATTTTTTAGTTAATGAATATGTATAATAACTTTCAGAAATAGGATCAACAGGTATTCTATCCAATTTATTTGTATTTACTTTCATAGTCTCTCAAAAAATACCCTGATTCCAAACAGTTGCTCAACTATATGTAACTTCTACGAAATTCGTAGGAAGAGGATATTTTCATCATTCTACATTGAATAATTCTATAACAGTCCTCATTCTACTTATATCTGATATCCTGGCACTATCTCTAGCAGATGTAGAATATCAACTAAGTGTGAAAAATGCTATTAATCATAATATTGATAATATTACTAATACTATTACCAATTCTATTAATGTAAATGCTTGTTTATTTTTCATACTCGCATTCTTAAAACTTTCACCAAACTAAGTTAAGATAATAGGCTTATTGAGACAAGAAGAAGACTTTATGGAGAATGAAAAATATAAACTTTTAAAAGAGAAATTACCACTAAATAAAGTCATTTCAAGAAATAACT
>JAUXPL010000046.1 GCA_030683605.1 Candidatus Altimarinota bacterium | reverse complement strand
TTATTTGATTCTGATTTGACAGATGCAGCAGTAAATAAAACAGTAATAAAAACTGTTAATGTTACAAATTAAAAATACATTATTTTTAATAATCTACTTAAAATAGGAATAGTATAATGAATACTATTCCTATTTTTTAATATAATAAATAAAAGATTTATGCAAGAATGTATTTATCATCTGAGGTGATAGAGAGTTTTTGACCTTATTTCTTTTCTAATTTCTGCTTTTTTTATCCGAATGTGTATATTTTATGGCAGGATATGGATTATTTTTTGAGCTATTTATTTCTCTTTTTTATTAAAACCAAGTAAAAATGGTAAATATTTATTTATAATAAATATTATAGGGAACAAAACTATAATTGTAGAAAATAGTTGTACAAATCAAATCAAGTATGACTTTTCCATTACTAATTGACCAAATGAAAATCTAATTATTTGTATTAAAATTAGTATTTTTAACCATTCCATACCTAGAACTATCACAGAATTTTTTCATAAATAGCTAAGTATTTTATTATCTCAAATTAGCTTAGAAAATATCACAAATGTTAATGTTCCTGTTATTCAATCTATTAGAAATATAGGGTAATTTGTTCAGTAGAAATTAGTAGAAAAATTTGTAGAGCTAGGGCTATATAGATTTATTCATACTAATATAGGTATTAATATCAAATAATAATAATTTATTTTTGATACGAAATTTGTTATTTCACTTTTGAAACTATGTCATAATCAATAAAACAATGTTGCCATAACAGATATTTCCATACTCCATGGAAGTCTAAATGTAATGTTTTTTGATTCTATAAAAATCAGTATAGAAAGTATGAAAAGAAAGGCTATTCTGTAATACCTATTTTTTATAAATTTATTAATCACAAAATAATAAATACTTACCATAAATAATGAAACCAAAAACCAAGTCGGTACATTTGCCAAGATTAAATCTGGGTGAGTTGGAATATATATTCAGTATAACAATCATTTAATAAATTGTGTTAATCATACATAGTATTCTTCTCAAAATACGATGTGAGCAAATTTATAGTATGAAAACATAATTATGTTAAAAGCTATAAAAGGGACAATAAGTCTATTTAATTTATTTTTTATAAATACTATTATATCATTGTGTTTTTCATCATTGTATAAATAACCAGATAAAAAGAAAAAAAGTATTACATGAAAAGAAAATAAATATCTAACAAGTAAGCTATTATCAGGGAAAAAACTATGTCAAAGTACTATTAATATTATTCATAATCATCTCAGATTATCTATCCACGATATTCTCATATTTAAATTATTATTATATATATTTATTGTAAGAATACTTAAAAACAAAAAAAATGGAAACTGAATTTTGTTCTTTTTCCATTTTTTTTTGATTAATTAAAATAATTTTTTAATAATTCATTTTTAATATATCTTAAATCATTTTCATTTTTTATACTTATTTTCTTTTCATTATTTCATAACAAAATACTATAAATATATATAATTGTTTGTTTTCTCTTATTGTCATCTAATTTATTTATTTTATTTAATAATTTATTAGTTAGATTTATTATTTTTATAGAAAATACATTTGTATTAGTTTCTTTTTCTACATATTTTGCTCTTACTATCCATCTTCACTCTATTCATCAGATTGGTGTACATGTGAATAGAGTCAAATTTTTTCAATCTGTTTCTTTTAATATGCTAGTATCAGATGCTTTAGTTTCGTATGAATTTTCAACTATATATTTAAAAATTTTGTATTCTCAATTGTTAATATCTTTTTTATAAATCAAAATTTCATCATTTTGATCAAGTCAAATAATTGATTGAAAAGCTGTTTTATATCTACCATCATCTTTTTTCCAATATGAACTATGTCAGAATATTACTGTATTTCATAATTCTCAATAGCTATTACTAGATGTTCATGGATATTTCATTGCTCAATTTTTCAGATAATTATTGAATTCAATTTCTTTTCAATTGATTAATTTATCATAATCAGAATTGTTATTTTCTACAGACTTTATAGGTACTATCATACCTATACTTGGTAAAACAATATATTCATTTTCTTTTTTATCTTGTTCGTATGGTAATTTATTTAACCAATAAGATAAATCTTCGTTTTGAGATAATCAATCTGATTTTATCCATTCTGGTAATTTTGTTTCTATTTTTTCTTTATCAAGTGTATTAATTTTTAATGAAATATCTGATCAAGTTTTTGGTAGTATATTTGGTAATTTATTAAGAAGAGAGTATCATTTATTTCCATTTATTTCTTTTGCTTTATTATTATCTTCATTTAATCTATTTAAATCATTTTTCATTATTAAATATGATTCTTTAAGATTTTCTAGATTTATATTAAATAATTTATTATTATTTGTATTATTACTTTCTTCATTTTCATTATTTCAAATAAGTTCTACAGTGTTTTTGGGATTGTCTTTAATGCTTATTTTATTAGTAATTGGTAATCAATTACTACTTCATCCTCATAAATTATTATTTATACTATTTGTTGGTGTATTAGGTGTAATAATCATTGTTGGTCAAGCTGGATCAACTATGTATCTATTTGCAACTCAATCATCATCAAGTTCTCATCAATCTGTAATATTATAGTTTACAACTGTAACATTTTTAGTTCATACTAATTCAGTAGTATATGTAATAATATTTGATATATCTTTATAAACATTAGTTGTTTCATTATATTTTCTATATCCCCATCCTGAAGTATCATATAAATTATCTAAATAGATACTTATATAAGCAGTATCTCAAGGATTAATACATTCAATATTTATATTCCATAATCATAGAGGATAGCTTCTATTTAGTGGATCTTTTGTAGATAAATTATTTTCACTTATGTTTTCAAATTTTGAAATATATCTACAATCACTTCATGTTAATGAAAGAGAGTTATATTTAGAATTATTTATGTTAACTATAGAAGTAACATTTGGTTGTGTTGAATCCAATTTTCAATCTCAATTTCAATCTCATCAATTTGGTCAATCATTTTCAATTTCTTTTGATATTCAATCTAAGTCATCAAGTCATACTGATTTAGTATCTCATTCTATTACATTTCAAAAATTATCTCTTCTTTTTACTTTGAATTCTTGAATAGTTCATTCTAATCATGGATTCATATGTAGATTTATAGTAACATCTCATTCTCAATTACATTCATATGTTGTAGGATTTGGAATTATATTATCATTATATACATCTATGAAAGTTCCAGAACCTGTACAATTTGATTCCAATTCAAGTATATTTCAAGTTCATAGTTTTATTTGTGAATCTATACCAAAATTTGAGTTATTAATTGGAGGTGGAGTAAGTTTTAAAGTTATTCAATATGTGTTATTATCTCAGTAATTTCAATATATATCATATTCTCTTGATTCTATACTAATAATTTTTCAGTCATGATTATTTCAGATTCATAAATTACATTTCCATGTAAGATTTGATAAAACTGTTGTGTTACAATTAAAAGTATCTCAAAAATTTGTAGTTCAAGTTAAATATACATTATCTCATACATTTGTTCATGTTCCAGATACATTATCTGTAATCATTATTTCTCATGATTTAGGTGATAATATCTTTATAGCTGGAGGAGTAAGTTTTACATTTATACTTCTTGTATATTCTGTTGCATTTATATCTAAACTATTAGATACATTAGCAGAAACTGTATAATTATTGTTGTTTACTAAATTTGAAACATCTCAAGAATTTACATTTATAGAATATTCTCAATTATTTACAGTTCATGTATATGTATTTCAGTTCAAAACTAAACTAACAATATTTCAGTCTTCTACATTTACAGTTATTCATGTTATAGTTAAATTTTGATTATGTTCAATCATATTTATTACATCATCACTTGCTATAGTAGATATATTTATTGCAGGAGAATTAGTAATAGTTATTTGTACATTAGCTGTTGCTGTTCATCAATTTCAGTCATTTATCGTATAACTAAAACTTCAAGTTCATACAAAATCAGTATTTGGAGTGAAAATAATAGTTGTTCAAGATATATTTGCTGTTCAGTTAGTTTCATTTGATATTCACTGAATAGTAAGTGTATTATTTTCAATATCAGAATCATTTGATAATACATATATTGTTACATTTCAATTCATTTGTGTAATAGCACTATCATCATTTGCAATAGGATTGTCATTTACAGAGTTAATTAGAATATATACATTAGCAGTAGATGTTCATCAATTATTGTCACTTATAGTATATGAAAAACTTCATGTTCAGTAATAATTTGTACTAGGAGTAAATAAAATTCATGTTCAGTTTATTAGAGCAGTTCAATTAGTAGATCATGTTACAGAAATAATACTTAAATTATCATTATCAGAATCTGTATCGTTTAATAAAACATCTATATTTATAGGAGTATCTTCAGAAGTAGAAAAGTTATCATCATTTGCGATAGGATTATGATTTGTAGTTGTTATTATGATTGGATTACTTGTTTGTTCTTGTGTAAATCATCATTCCATATTTAAATTTAATTTATTTACAATAGATCATGTTCAATTTACAATTGTGTTAAATCTGATTATTTCTGGAATATTTACTGGTAAATCTTTTATTGTGAATACTATAGTTTTGTTTGTATCATTAATGGTAATTGAAGATGAAATTATCGAACTTCATATAGTAGTTCAATCTAAACTAGCTTCATTGAAATTTAAACTTCACGATTGATAGCTAGTACCTGTTCAATAGTTAATTGTTACATTTACATCATTTCAAATAGCATTTCAAATATTTGTTATTGTTCATGTATTAGCAACTATATCTCAAGCAACTAAATCTCCTCAGTTTATATCTAAACTTGTAATATTACTTGTAATATCAGGTGTTCATACATTAAATACAATTGTTCATGTTCATCATGCAACTCATTCATTTGAGTCAGAAACATTTACTAAGGTATCTATATTTCAAGAAACTCATGTATTAACATTTACAGTATATGTTACTAATTTAGTTGTTCATACTGCTACATTTATTCCAGAAATAGAAACAGTATTTGTATTTGAGTTATTTGTTGATCACGATGGTATAATGATATTTCATAAATTTATAAATTGACTAGGTATATTTATATTTACATTTATTCATGTTAAATCAACATTTCAAGGGTTTCATATTTCTACAAAATATTTTACTTGATCACCAGGTTCATTTAAAGGTCAGTTTTCATTTTGTAGTCTGAAATCATTAGTCATTTTACCACAACTATAATCATAAACATCTATAGTATCATAAACTGAAAATATATTATTAGAATCTACTGGATTAAGTGTTATATATCTATATGCACTTGGAGCAGTTATATCTATTTTTAAACTTCAAGTTACTGGATTAGAAGATGCTGATATAGTTTTTGATATTCATGTTATTTCTTGTAAATTTACATCAAATGCTTTAATATTTACTCATATATTTGTTCATCTATTATTTAAGTCTTTTATATATACACTAGATTTTACTGATGTAGATCAAAAATCTAATGCAAATACTTCATTTGGATCTACTCTTGATTTATCTCATGCTGAAGTTTGTATTCACCAATCTATAGGATTATTTTGAGAACCTCAAAATGCTAATGAAGTTTGAGTGAAATTCAAATAACTTCCTGACATATAAGTACTTAATGGAAATCATTTTTTTGTTAAATTAGATACTGTAGAACCACCAGAACATCAAGTAGTTACATCAGAATCAGATAAAATATTTAATCAATCAGTACTTCAAATCATCACTACATATTGAAATTGATTTGATGATTTTATAGTTACATTAGTTTTAGCTTGATCATGACTGTCAAAACTTGTAGTAATTGTAACTGGTGCAAAATTCGAAGCAAATGCTTTGAATTGAAAATTTTCATAATTATGTTTATTATCTTTGTCATGTTTTATATTAAATCATGCAGTTGAAGTAGTTGTTCATAAATTGAATCATATTGCTTCATTTGAATTTATTTCCAATTTGTCATTTCATTTTTCTCATGAATCAATTCACCAACCATTTCAATTTCATCTCCATCTAAGTATATTAGAATTTGATTTTGTTAAATCTAAATTTGATCAATTCAAGTAGTTAGGGCTTGAAACTCAATTAAAAGCATATACATTTGATGTATTATTATTATCAAAATTATATTGTGTTTCTAATGCTATAGCAGCTAATGTAGTATTTAATAATATTGCAACAATTGATATTTTCGCAACAATTTTTTTTAGTCTTTTCATTTAAAAATATTAGTAATAAAATTTATATATTAATATTATTATATAATTAATTATAATGCAAAAAAATATCAATTTTTAACTGATATTTTTATTTTTATAACTACATTTTTCTAGTAGTGGACAGGTTTTACATTTTGGCTTTCTTGTTGCTGTACAATGATATCTACCAAATAGGATAAGAGAGTGATGTAAATCTGCTAAATTTTGTTTTGTAAATATATTTTCAGCTATTTTATCTGTTTCTTCAGGTGATTTTGTTTTTACTAGTCATACTCTATTTAATACTCTATGTACATGAGTATCTACGGCTAAATATGGAGCGTCTTTTGTTACAGCTAGGAAAACTTTAGCGGTTTTTATTCATACTCATGCTAACGAAGTAAGTTTTTCGAGTGTATCAAATTCATCTAAATTTTGTTCTGATAATATTTTGCATGTTTTGTAAATATTTTGAGCTTTATTATTGAAAAATGATATAGTATTAATATATGATTTTATTAATTCTATTCACATATCCACTCAATCTTGTGGTTTTACTAGTACTTTGAAAAATTTTTCATTTACTTTATTTACTTGTTTATCAGTAGTTTGTGCTGACATCAAAATAGCAATAAGTAGCTGAAAATCATTATTATATTCTAGTTCAGTTTTTGCATTTGGATACATATTGTACAATGTAGTAGCAAAAAAATCTATATCTTTTTTTAACATTATGTTTTATTAATTTATTATTTTTACATATAATATTCATAATATAGTATTTAAAAAATAAAAATGTAAAAACCCTCATTTTATTGAGGGTTTTTGTTTTTTGAATCATTTTTGATTTTCAAGTTCACGAATTTTATTTTGTATATTATTTATTGATTGTCTTTTAGTCTCCTATATTTAGATTAGAAATTTTCAAGCTCATCTATTTTTTCGTAAAGTACTCTGTCTCAAAGTTCAGGGTATTTTTCATATAATTTGCTTACTTTATTTGAAAAATACTCTACTTCATGAATTTTTTTTTCCCATGTTACAAGTGTATTAAATGATTTTTGACAATCTTCTAATACTATTCTAATTTGTTTCCATGATATTAGTCAAATGTTATTGTATCAATTTCCAAATTCTTTTATATCTCATATAAGTGTACATACAGGCTCTATAATTCATTTTAATTCTAAATATTCTTTTCATATTAATGCAGGAATTCATAAACTACCTGTAACATCAAACAATGAAAATATAACTTGTTCAGCTTCATATGTAGATGGGAAATTAAGTAAACTTTTTATAAATCATTTTTCTGCATCTTTATAATTAGTAGCAAATATATATTCATAAAAATATTGAACAACTTGTTTTGTTTGAGGCCACTCTTTTACTAGTCTCAATAAATATTTATGAGCATCTTCACTTTTTTTCTCAAGCTCACTTAAAATCTCCTCATAAGTATGAGAAGTTTCAGGTAATTCAACTTCATAAGTTTCTCAAGTATGTAAAGTTATTTTCATAATTATATTATTAAATATTATTTGTTTTTATTTTAATGTTTAAATAATATATAAAATAAATAAATAGTCAATAATTGTATTTAGAATATTTTTCACTATAATACTTAAGAATATAATTTTTAAAATACAAAAATGTATATAAAACCTTTTTATATAACCGAAGCTGTATGAAACAATGCTTTTTCATATGAGACTAGAACAAATAAACAAATATATGTTCCAAATCTCATAGAAATAGATGATTTAGAACAAATAGAGCTTCAACCTCACCCTAGCCCTCTCCTACAGGAGAGGGAAAATAAGGTTGCATTTGAAGACTATGATTTTGATGATAAATTATCTACTAATTATTGATTAAAAAATTTTTATAAGATAAAATTAGCTAATTTTCAGGACAACCACAAGGGGAGTCCCTATACAAATAAATCTAATATTGTTAATAAAAGTATTTATCTCTTTGATAATCATAATCATGCTTATTATTTTTGGTATTTAGCTAGAAGTGAGTGATTGATTTGAGACAATAATATACTTGTACATATAGATGAGCATGCAGATACTAGGGATAATGATAAACATTTATTGAAGCCGGATTCTTATGATTTACAAAAAGTGTTTGATTTCACAAATAATGTATTAAATGTAGGTGATTATATTATTCCAGCAAAAGAAGAATGAATAATCTGAGAAATAATTCAAATCAGAAATGAAAGTAATTTGATAGAATATTTAGACCATAATATTCTTACACAAAATAGCCCTCACACTAGACACTTAGACCAACCTCACCCTAGCCCTCTCCTTAGAGGAGAGGGAATAGAATGAATAAATAAATTATTATACAATCACCCCTCTCCTCTAAGGAGAGGGGCAGGGGGTGAGGTCTGAATGGAGGAAGAAACTAAGTGAAATGGGATCATTCTCAATTTAGATCTAGATTTTTTTCAGCCAGATTTGGATTATATAGACTATGAATTAAAGAAAAAAGTAGTACTTGATGCAGCAAAAAAAGCTTCAATTATTACTGTTTCTACATCACCATTTTTTATAAACCAAGAACTTGCTATTAGTGTTTTTAAAGACATTTTTTGAGATTTTTTAACAAAGAAAGATATTTAAAATTGATTTTATAAGATTTGTTACTATAATCCCTCAGTAGTTTATTTATTAATTAAGAGAAAAATATGGCTGTTGCATTAAACAAAGAGAACTTTGAAAAAACTATTAATTCTTGAGTTACATTGGTAGATTTTTGGGCTGAATGGTGTGGACCATGTCAAATGATGCTTCCTATTTTAGAAGATTTTTCTACTAAAATGGATGATAAAATGACTGTTGCAAAAGTAAATGTAGATGAATCTCCAGAAATCGCTGGACAATTTAGAGTAATGTCTATTCCTACACTTATTGTATTCAAAGACTGACAAGCTGTTGAAACTATGGTTTGAGTACAACAAATAGATAAATTAACAGAAATTTGCTGAAAATATTTATAAGAATATTAATCAAAACAAGCACCAAAAAAGTAGTGAACGATTGCAATCGTTCACTACTTTTATATTATTCATTTTACTGCACTTAAGTTGAAACTATAGTTCATTTTCAAACTTCATATAATTCAAATATATCACATACTTCAATTAATATTCACTTGTTTAACTATTATAGTATAATCTTTTAAGAAAGGTAATATATTTTCTTCTCATATGAATAGATTGATACCAGTATTGATAGGAAATGATTTAATAAATTTGGAAAAACTAAATTTATCTTCTAGCATTTTTATAATAGAAAATATTGAATCTCACAATCTTTTATGATTTTGTTCTAGAAATATTCATATTCCAGAATAATTAACAATGTTTTTATCAGGTACTAAGAAAAAAGCAATTTCAGATGTATTTTTTGCTAATTCGTATGTTATTTTATTTACATAATCAGATAATTGTTCTATTTTTTCTTCTCAAATATCTGAATTTTTAGTATACAAAAAATAGTCAGGACTGCTTTGCATCAAATAATTTACAAATGCTCTTAATCATTTTGATGTAGGTAATCTACCTGCTGAATTATATGGTTGATATATTAATTCTAATCATTCCAATTTTGCCATATCTAGTCTAACAGTAGCTGGACTAACTCATAAATTATATTTTTGTAATAATAATTTACTACCTAAAACTTCTCCAGTTTCCAAATATTCTTCTACAATTATTTTTAATATATCAATATTTCTTTGTGTTAATGCACTCATCGTTAAGTAGTTATTCCTCCCCTTACAAGGGGGAGGCTAGGAGGGGGAATTAATCTATTATTTCTATTAATTGTTTTATTGAATTTTCTTTTGAGTATTTTTTCTTTATTTTTTCAAATACTGGTTTATGGTGAAATTTAGTTCATTCTTTATCATCAATGTAACTTTTTACTTTTTCGTATATATTATTTACTGAAATAGCTGAAAAATAATTAATTGATTCTCAAAAAATAGATCTGATATTTTTTAATTCGCTTGAAATAATTGCTGTTCAAAAATGAAGTGGTTCACTTAATCTAAATGGAAATGGTTCATAAAAACTTGGAAATAATACTCACATAGATTCATTGTAAAACATTATTTTTTCACTTTGTTTAATATGTCATATAAAATGTATATTTGTTTGTAGATCTAGGTTTATAATTATATTTCTAAGAATTACATTTTTTGAAATAGCTTCTCATAGAAATACTAAATCAATTTGGTGTCAGTCTTTTTTTAATTTATCAAAAACATATACTAGTTTTTCGTAATTTTTTTCCACTCATTCACCTCAAGAATATATAAAAAAATCATTTTTTATACCATATCTAGTTTTTATATTTATTTTTAAATCCGTTTTATGGTCATGTATATGAATATTTGGAAAAAATCATTGTAATAAATTTATTTTTCTCTCTGAAATATTGTATTTTTCTATTAATTCATCAGATGTATTAGTATCAAAACATATTATTTTTACAGAATTATTTAGATTTTTTTCAAGTAGATATAAATAACTATATTTTTTTATATAATTACTAAAATTACTATAATATACATCTTTTAATGAAGGAAGTAGAGTGAAATAATTTAGAGTATACAAAATAGGCTTGAAATGATTGAAGAATATCATCAAATTATTATTATCATGTTTAAGTATTTTTAAGTACTTTGATTGTTCTTGTATACTACCGTTTTTAATTCATACATTTTTTATTGTTACATTTTCATGTTCTAATCATTCTATCTTTTTATTTGTATAGATGACAAATGTTTGTCAACTACTTTTTTCTATAATACCGATAACTAACTCTAATACAAATGTAGAATAAATGTTGTCTCAGATAAATCTTAAGTCTAGTCAAATTTTCATTTTTTATTTTTAATTATTATATTTAGTTTTCATTTTTTATCATTATACTACAAAATGTTGAAATTAAAAAATTTTTTTTATGGAATTGAAAGATTATCTTAAAATAGTGAAAAATCATTGATTTTTAAAATTAAAATAGTTAGAGTTGATTTTTAAATTAATTGTTATATAATTTGTATAATTATCATTAATTTTAAAATTATGATTATATTTTTTATCATATTGTATTTATTTTTTTTGATATTATTGTATTCATTTATTATCAAAAGATTAAAGAATCTGAGCATAAAACATATGAATGATACAAAATTATCATCATTATGAAGAGGTTACACAATTATTAAATGAAAAATAATATTTATATTTATTATACTTTTTATAGTTTCTAGCTTTTTAATAATAACTTTTTTTGATTATGGTTTATTATTCAAAATATGATTATACGATAATAAGGAAGCACTGAATAGTCCTATTTTTTAAATATTTGAAGTTTATCACATTTTTTATATTTGCTATCTTTTTATATTATTTAAGTCTTAAATTTAGGTTAGTATTATGAGAAGAAATCCTTGATTATGTTTTTTTTCCTTTAATTTTTCTATTGATAAATTATGCTTTTATTAAGTTAATATTATCATATATAAAGTTTTACAATGATTTGTTAATAATTAGTGATTGACAAATCATTGTTATTAAAGCATCTCTTTTGTTTGTAGACGATATAGAATTTATAGATATAAGTAAAATCACTAAAATTGATACTTATACTAGGTGAATTATTGCAAATATTATTTGATTTTGAAATTTAGTTATTGAACAACAAAGAGAACAAGTAAGAATATTTAATTATATTCCTGATGCACGTAAAGCATTACATATTATTAATGCAGAAAAAGAAAAAATAGCTGAAAAAGATTCAAAAAATAAAGTAGAATTAATTTCTGAATTGGTAAATGATAGTAGTGACTATGATGATTTATAAAAATTATATTTGACAAATAAGATATATTATGTAATATATAATATATCTTAAACTAATAGGGGAATAATATGACTAAAGATAAAGAGAAAAATAAAAATAAAACATCTCTTTTGAAACAGATACAAAAACAAAAAACAAAATTAAAGAAATTAATTGAACAAAGGGATAATTATGAAAGGAAGCATAAAAAAATACCGTTAAAGCTAAAACATAAGATAAGTCAAAAAAAGACTAGAATTCGTCGTATGGAAAAAAAATTGGAAGATTAGATTTTATAAAACCTCTTACAAAATAAGGGGTTTTAAATTTTTTGTATTCTGTATTAAAATTAATTAACTAATGTAAAATTTAAGATTGTTTAGGAATTTATCCTAATTTAGTTCAATTTATACTTTTTTTATCAGGCACTGCTAATATTACTTCTCAATTTCAATTCACAAATCAAGTAACTAAAAATTCTGACATAAAAGGACCTATTTGTTTCATAATTTATTTGGATAAGTATTTAATGTTTTTTGATTATTTAACTTAACAGATTCGATTAATTTATTTATAGATTTTTCTGAATCTTCATTTTCATAAAATAATACATATGGCAAGTTTAAGTTTCAAGTAAAAGAATTTCTATTAATAAAACCATATCTAAAGCAATTAAAGTGTCAATTAATAGATTGTATATTTAGATCTAAAAAATCGTTTATACTTCAAATATAAATAACTCAATGTCTTTTTAGACTTTCAATATTTCTATCATTATTATCTGTAACAATATTATATGATTTTATTCACAATTCTTTAAAAATTTCAGCTAAAACTATTCAGTAATTAGCTCAATTAACTATTATATTATCTACAGGTTTTGATTTTAGAATTTTTTCTTTTAAATCTTTTGGTAAACAATTCAAATTCAATCAAGTATATTTATCCATTTTGAGAGCATCTCATATGTCTTCATATCAATTAATATCTAGTATCATATAATCAATTCAATGTTCATAAAGGCTTCAAAATTCTGTGTATTTCATTGGAGAGTTTTAATAAATATATATCACAGTGTTCTTTTTTATGTGAAGTTTCTTAGCTACTTTTTATTATATATGATATTTATTTTGTTTCTAGGAATTTTTTCAGTTTTGCAAATGGTTTAATTTTCAAATATGTTTTTTGGTCATCTTCTTCACATAACGATGCTCTTGTGATAGTATATCATTGTGGAATAAATATCTTGTCCCACCCATAGCCATTTTCACCTGAAGGAGCTGTTGCAATTTCTCCATCTAAACTTCCTTCAAATAATTTTAACTCTGTTCAATCAAAATAACCAAAAACACATCTTGCTTTTGCTTTTCTTGTTAAATCACTAGGTATCATAGAACATATTAACTCAAATGGAACCTTATCTACAAAAAACTTTATGAAAGGACCAGGTAAACCACCAAGTGCATTAAATTCTAAAGAAACATCTTCTACAATAACCGGTTTCTGAATTATATAATAAGCTTGTCTAACTTTATGTTCTACAATTTCATTTAGATCAGTAGATTGAATTTCATCCAAATTTAGTTTGACATGATCTAGGGGATGACCAAGATATTTCGATAAGTAATCTGCTTTACTTTGATTGCCTGTAATAAAAGTTATATTTGTCATATTGGATAAGTAAAATTTTATAATTACCTCTTCTTTTTAGTCATCAATCATATTGAATATAATGTAGGCAACTGATCGTAGTTTTCGGAATGAGTGTACTTGATATGTTTTGATAGGAGGAAAAGATGTAATTATTATACATAGATTTTGCTTATAATTGATTTTGAGTACTTAGAAACACAAAACTAACTATTATAAACAAAGCTTTACTCAGCTTCTGAATCTAAAATTTCTTGTATATCCTGTGATTCTTTTACCTTATTGTTTTTCACTAATTCAATATCTTCTGTCTGTAATTTTTGGCTTAACCATTTTTCAATTTTATTAGTATCTAAATTTATTGTATTATCAGTTTGATACAAAAAAATTGTAACTAACTTTGAACTATCAGTGTTTGTATTGATTTGATGTTTACCCATTGATACATTACTCATCTCAGGAAATAGTATTGCAATCTCTTTTAATATTTCCGTATTAGAAACCTTATATTCGTTTAACTCTGTTTGCAAGTTATTTATTAAAAGATCTTTTTCAGTAAATTTTTTGTTTTGAATTCCTATTTCATTCAATATTTCACCTTTTAAATCTTTTGTATCTTGTTTTATTTCTATTACTGTATTGTCAATATTGTATTCTGAGAGTTGTTGGTTTAGAAATTCAGTTTCAGTTTCATTAAATTTTTTGTTTAAAAAGGCAAGCTCAATTACTTTAGGGGATTTATTGAAATTTGTTCTTTTGTAAATTATTGTATGACCTTTATTTATCAACTCTATATTTATAAATTGCTCTAATTTTTGATTGTATTTATTTTCTTGAAGAAGTCTATTTGCTAAATAGAAACTAGGAATAATCATTATTAAAATTAGTATAGAAATACCGTATTTTATCTGTTTTTCAAACTTTTGATTTAATTCTTCTAGTGGTTCATATTTTAAATATTTGAGAATAAAAAAAGTAGATATACAAATAAAAAAACAGTTGATAGAGTATAAATAAATAGCACCAAAGAAATATGAAAAATTACCCATCGATAGTGCATATCAAGCTGTGCAAAGTGGTGGCATTAATGCAGTGGCTATCGCTACACCTGGTATTGGATTACCTTTTTCTACCCTTGTAATTGCAATTACACCCACTAAACCACCAAAAAAGGCGATTAGAACATCATAAATATTTGGTGAAGTTCTTGCAAGAAGTTCAGATTGTGCTTCTTTAAATGGGCTTAAATAAAAATATACTGTTGCTACAATTAAACTTACTATAGTTGCTATAAATAAATTTTTTCCTGATCTTTTAAGTAATTCAAAATCATAAATAGACAAAGCAAGTCATGCTCCTACAATTGGTCACATAAGTGGAGAAATTAGCATTGCTCCTATAACAACTGCAGTTGAATTGACATTTAAACCTATCGAAGCAATAACAATTGCACAAGCTAATATCCATAGGTTTGCACCTCTAAAAGAAACATTTGATTTTATGTTATCTATTACTTTTTTTTGTTCTTCTTCACCATTATTAAGACTAATAAAATTTAAAATTTTATTTTTCATTTTCAGTATTTGTTAATTTTATATTTATTTTTGTAATTTTATTCTTATTATAGATTATTTTTAGAATAAATCAAAATTTTTTTTGCGAGTGATAATTATATTTTGGTGAAGGAAATCTTTCGATAGTCGGAAAAAGTTAAATAATTTCTATTTTAAAATATATATTATTTAGAATCAGCTTTGTAATTCAATCATTTTATAGTAATTTCATTTTATGTTTAATAAATCATAATGATTTCACTCTTCAATTATTTTTCAATTTTCAAATACAATGATTTTATCAGCATGTTTAACAGTTTGAAGTCTGTGAGCAACAATTATAACTGTTTTGTCCTTAAAAAGATTATTCATATTGATCAACCCAAACATTAGTTGATTTTTCAACTACTGCTATAATTTTCCCAGTTCCGTGAAGTTCCGATTTATTATTATCTAATTGTAAATACTCATTAAGATATTTGTTATAAAAATATTTTCTCATTTCTGGATAAAATATTCCAAAAAAATTTCTAAAATACACAATTATTATAAGTTTAATAAATACAAAAACTATAAATAAATAAAAATAAATATTTATTCAAAGTGTAATGTCATCAACTATAATTTTAAATAAATATAAAAGTCATATATTTATAATAGCGTCTGACAAGAAATATGTAAGTGAAAAATATAAAAGTTCTTTCTTTTCCTTCATCGGATATAAAAACTTTATTAAAGTTTGTATGAATGTATATTGTTTCATAGTTTATTTTAAATATTTACTAACTTTACCATATTCTTTATCTGGTGGCCAAATTTTTCCAGGTTCAGCTTTTATTAATCAACCGTAAATAAAAGCATCAATATTAAGTTTTACTTTATTATTAAGTATATTCAAATGAGAGAAAAATACTTTTTCAATATCGTCATTTATTCTAAAATCATAACCAATGTAAAAGTATATGTTACCTTTATTGTCTATTATTCATCTTGTTATTTTATTAATTAATTCATCTTTTTCTTTTGTCATCCATCATTCTCTCTCAAACCAAGAAGCATGAGAATAAGGGGAATTAGAATCTGCAACAAAAAGTTCATTTTTATATATACAAAACATTCTTCTACTTTTATGAAAAGCTTTCACTTTTTCATCTTCTATTATTCCATATTTGTGTTCAAATTTATCCATAAATTATATTTAATTTTTTATTTTTTTTCAAGAGCTTTAATTTTATTTTTCAAAATTCCTTATATTAGAGTTTTTTTAATTCACTAATAATCTCATCAGAAACTTTTATCAAATTTTTCTCAATATTTTGAGAAAGTAAATCTAAATCATTGAAATCTGGATTTTTTATAAGCACAGATTCTAATACGGCATATTTTGGCATTTTTGTTTTATCTTTATTCCACTTGCTTGATTTTAGTAAATCCCAATATTCTTTTTGAATATTTTTCGTCTGTCCCAAGAGCCATAACTCAAATCTCATTTCATTATGATTCAAAACAAGTCCAAACTTTAATTTTCTATCATTTAAATAATCATTAGTGAAATAGAAATATGTATAATCCATATATCCTTTAAATATTCCATTGAATGAAAATCTATCAGACAAGTTTTTTGAAAAAATAGTTTTTAAGTTCGTTGTAAAATTTACAATTCCATCGTAAGCAATTTTTATATTACCTTTTGCAAGTTGTTCTTTGTAAACAGCAATATGCTCGTTTAGATTATTCATAAATATTTCCTTAATAATAAAAATCAAGTGTAACGACCCTTTACTTCTACTTTTTGTTTTTGTTGATTTTTTGTATTATAGATGATTTTCAGAATAAACCAAAATCTTTTTTGCGAGTGATAACGAGCTTTTTTATGGGGTAAGAAAAAATCCGACGATAGTCGGATAAAGTTAAGATAATATATGTTTTATTTTAGATTTTACATCTTCAGATACAACTGAAAGAAATTTAATTATTCACTTAACTGTAGGAAGAGGTAATAAAATTCAATTTTGTGGTAAGTTTATTTTAGATTTAACTTTTCATCATTGATGTAAGGCTTGTTCAATAGTAATTTCTTGTGAAATAATTTGCTGTAAGATATTCTCTTCTAACTCTATAATAGCTGGATTATCTATCAATTTAATCTCTTTGACATTAAGCTTAGCTAAATACACAAAAACATTTGTGAACGGTTTTCTTCATTTTTCACTTCTTGGATTACGATAAACAAATAAAGGAGTTACATTATTTTCAGTATTATTACTTTCAAAAACTATCTGATTAGGATCTATAACTAAAAATTGCTTTCAAACTTCAAGTATTTCTATATTTACACCTATTTCTTCTAATGCTTCTCTTTTAAGGCATTCTTCAAGAGTCTCTCATTTTTCTAATTTTCATCATACTCATCAAATTGGAATTAAAGTATCTCAATTATCTTTTTTTCACCATCTATCTTCAGGTTGGATTATAAAACAAAATCAATTATCAGTTAAAGTAACTAATGCAGTTGATAAATCTGCTTCAGGATCATTTATATATTTATCCATAATTTAGTATTAATAATAAAATTAAATATCATTATTTTTAGTAAAAACAATACTTGGAATTATGGCATCTTTACTAATAACAAAAGAAGCTATATTAACTTTTTCTCACACCTTAGCAAATTTTGCCATAGCTCAAGTAGTCATAACAACTTTATCAGGCATAGGAACAGCATAAGTTTCAGATGCTCATCATTTTGATACATTATAAACAGCTACTCATTCATATCTTGATAGGTTTCATTTATCCATAATTTTTCAAGGTAACTCTGCACTTCATTGTAAACAATCTGGATGAGTTTGATTTACTTTAAGTCATAATATCAAAGTAGATAATTGTACTCTACTAATATTTTTTCTATACTCTAAATATTTTCAATATTCTTTTACATTAAATTCTTTGAAAGTTCTAAATTCAATATTTAGATTAAATTCTAAATTATCTTTATTTGTATCAGGATTAAATCAAATATCAAAAATAGGGTATTTATCATTTATATAATCTTTGAATTGTTCTTCATTTAATAATGTAAAGGTTACAATACAAGCTATTTCTCATTCTTTATAAAAATTTGCTAAACTTCATCTTGCTTCTACTATTCAATCATCTTTTCACTCTATAACAAAAGTTTTTACTCTATTTATCCAATTATCTCAATAAATTTTTGTAACAATAATTTGTTCTCCATTTTTTATATCACAAGCATTTAATATTTTTTTAGGTATCACTAGTCATTCATTAATTTCTCAATTAGATATACTAGAGTTACATTTATTTATTACTATATTATGTATAGCACTTCTTTTAACTAATTTTTCCATATTATTTAAAGTTAAATTATAAATTATTAGTAATATATTTTAAACATACTGGGTCTGGTCAAGTTGTATCTCAACCATTAAAATGTGATCTATTTGCTGGACATTCAAATTTACATAATCTATCACAAGTTTTACATCATTCTGGTTCTTGTAAATTTCTCATTTTTGCAAAAGCATTTCAAATTTCTCATCTCCAAAAGTTAATTAAACTTCAATCTTCATATATTTTTCATTGTTGATAACTTTTTCACATATATACACATGGAGATATTTTTCAAGAGCTGTCTATATGCATAGATCTATTAGCTGCTCAACATATTTGTTCTCACCAAATATAAGTTTTTAACTCTTCTGGTTGTTCAAACATCATAGATTCATCTATTGAAACAAATGGTAAAATTTCAGGAGAGTTTAGATATTTTAAAACTTCATAATAGTATTTTGAATTATCAAATCAAACTAACATAGAACTATCAATACTTGCTCTTCAAGATGGTCTACAAAAACAAAATTTTGCTTTTATTCAAAGTGATTTTGCTAATACTACAATATGAGATATATCTTCAAAATTCACAGGAATTATATTCATTCTAATAGATAAATTAACAACTCATTCTTCTTTTAATATTTTTATAGCATTAATGGCTTGTTTATAAGTTCATTTTCATCTTAAATAGTCATTATTTTCTAAATTTCAATCCATACTAACAGAAACTTTTACTCAATATAATTTTAATAATTGTGCAATTTTTCTATTCATTTTCTTTCAATTTGTACTTAACGAGACAAATATATGATTATCTCTTAATAATTTAATAACATCAAAAATATAAGGGTATATTAATGGTTCTCATCATCACAATTTTACTCTAAAAACTCACAATTCTCACATCTCTTGTATTATTCTTTTCAGTTGTTCAATGTTTAATTCATTGGTTCATTCAATAGATGAAGAACTTAAACAAAATTTACAAGATAATTGACATTTATCAGATAAATCTAAATAAATTTTAAAAGGAGCTGAATATCATCATTCTATAGGAGAGTTATTAATTATTCTATAATTTCAAATATTTCAGAAATCTAAAATATTTCATAGTAGTAATTTAATTCTGTCTATTAATATTTCCAAATCCTCACTTTCATTAATTTCTACCTCAGGAATTGATATGGCTTTTATATATCAAGTTGCATCATCTCATACCAATATTTTATTCCTTTTTTTATTATCCATTTTAGGATAACTTGTATTTTCTAATCTTATAGTTTTCATATAAATTTTTTTATAAAATTAAAGTTTTCTAGTGATTGAGCTTTTTCAATATCTTTGATTAATTAATTTTACTCTTTCATGTATACTTTTTATAAAATCCATTCAATAAGGCCATAAATCTGTTCATTTAGAAAAAAGTGCTTTTTCAAATGCTCAATCTGGATGTTTTTGTCTCCAAACTTGCCTATAAGAATTAGTTACTGGAGATAAAGTTAGAAAAATTGCTTGGTCTAGTTTTCATTCTTTTAAAAGTTTTTCCATTAATTGTATACTTTTTTCTACTTCTTCGGGAGTTTCAGCTGGTAATCATCTTGTATCAGGAAATCATCATATAAAAAAAGCTTCTCTATTTATATGATCTAATTCGTCTTCAAAAATAGATTTAAAAGCTTCTAAAACTTCATTTACCATTTTTAATGTATGTGGTTTTTTAACCATTTTTAAAACTCTATCATTTCAATTTTCTATAGGAAATGCAAGATGTCTAAGATTTCAAGCTGACTTTAAAGCTTTTAATAATCTAAAATCTTCTCTTGCCATTGATTCAAATGTTAATCCATTTGAAAATCAGAAATTTAGATTTTTTCACTTCAATCTTTCTAATATTTCAAAAACAATTTCTCTAGATTCTCTATTTCATCATCAAAAATTATTATCCATAAAATCAATATAGTCAACTCAATATAGATCTTTAAATTGTTCAATCATTTTAATAACATTTTCTGGAGAATAACGAATTAAATCTGGAGGATTATCACAAAAAGTACATGAGAATCAGCATCAATAAGATGTTATTAATGCTAAATAAGAAACAATTTCATTGTTACTCAATCACAGTAAATTTTTAACTTCTCAAGCATGTGTATTTCAAATCAAGGAATAAATATCAATAGGTTTTTCCCTTCATAAAACACTTACTTGTGGTAATAAACTATAATCAGGCAATGCATAATTATCAGGATTAAATTTTCAAAATTGAGGAATAAATTGTAGTTTTCAATTTTCTACAAAAGCAACTCATTCTAAATTATCTTTATTTAAATTTCATCTTAAATATTCAAGTAGTTTTACAACTACAGGCTGTCAAGGTCATACAACAATATAATCAACTTCTGGTATTTTTTCAACTTCATATTCTCAAAATCATAATATTTCTTTATAAGATTGAGTTGCTTCGTGTCATCATAATATTATTGGTAAATTAGGAAATTCTTTTTTAATGTTTCTTATTAATTTTAATGTTTCAGATCTATCTACTATCGTTAAACAACTCACTCATATTTCAGTTGGTTTTTCTTTTGCTATTCTTTTTAAAATTTCTTCTACTTCTAATCAAGTTTTCCTAAAAATATCTCATTGTATTTCTTCATCATGAAAATATGAATCAGTATTTCATAAATAATATTGTTTACGAGACTCTCATACGCTATCTAATAACAAAACATCATAACAAGCCTTTTTTACTTCTGATAAAACACTAATTGCTCCTAATGGTACATGATTTCTTACATCTCTTCACTCAGGGGAAGTACCATTTGGTACGATCAACATAAGTTTTCAATTTACCATATTACAAAATTTATAAAATAAATTATTGACTTTATACTAATTTTTGTTTTAAATACAACTTTTTTTCTAAAAATCATTGTTCCTTTTTTCTCCCTCCCCAAAATAAAATTGCCCGATAGGGCAAAAAAGTTTTTGGTTTCGCTGATTTTCAGTATTCAAGATGATACTGTGTAAAACAAAAAGTAGATATTGCCTAACGTTTGCTTCTATGAGATGTTCTTCGTAGCTTTAGCGAAGAAGAATATGGGAGAGCGAAGTACAACGACACCTTGAGTTCAAAAAATATATTTTATAGATTTCACGTTATTTTTAATCAGTTTAAAATTTTAAGGGTTATATCAGAAATTTTGTAATTATCAAAATCTTTAATAAACTTAGCTTCTGATAACTCTGCTGAAGCACTTAATATATCTGTTATTAATTCTGCAAAATATACTCTAGCTTCTAATTGATCTCATTTATAAGGAGTTTGTCATACAAAAATATTGTAAAATTGTGTATTTCTTAACTTTGCTCAATTTAATTCTTCACTTATTTCTCTATTTAAACATTCTAAATCACTTTCTCATTCATCAGGTTTTCATCATGGCAAAATCCAAGTATCACGTTTTTTTACAAGTAATATTTCTTTATTGTTATTTATAATTGCTGAATTAATTGCTATTCTCATAAGCTAAGTATATTTATAAAATATTTTTTTGAATTGTGTATAACATTTGCTTCTATGAGATGTCCCGCTTAAGCGGGATATGGGAGAGCGAAGTGCAACGAGCGAACCTCATAGAAGCTGTTGTCAGACCCGAGCGAAGTATGTGCGAGAGTGCAACGAGGGTTTACCGTATTTCTTTTGGATTTTTCTTTTTGTAAAAGCATTTTTCTTTTTGTAAAAGATTATTTTGTTTCTAAATTTTAAAAAAGAAGGGCTGGACGATAGTCCAGAGAGAGTTCCACAGAGCTTGAATTTTTAAATAAAGTTATTTTCTAATTGCATAATTTCTGCTAATATATTTGTATTAAATTTTAATTTTTTAACCTCATCTAAAGAAAAAAATACAGCTCAACTTCATTCATTATCATAAAAGTTTTCTATATTATTAGGTATTTTTATTCAATATAAAAATCTATGATATTCTATATCAATGGTCTTAATATAGTGAACTATTTCTCATAGATAAAGAATTTTCCAATTTGAAATATCATATCATAATTCTTCTTGTATTTCCCTTATTAATGCCTCTTTTGAATTTTCTCATTTTTCTATACCTCATCAAAAAAAAGACCATTCTTCTCAGTATTTAGAAATTCATTTTCTATCTTGAATAAGAAGTTTATTTTTATTATTAAGTAATAATGCACAAGCAACATATTTTTTTTTCATAAAAATTTAATTTAAAAAATAAAATTAATTCCAATATGAATTATGAAGATGTAGTAATTCTTTTCTTTCTTCATCAGTAGTTTCATTTATTTGTCTTTCTCAAACAGTATAATCTCAATTTAAAATATTTCTAATACATACTACAACTTCAGCATTAATAATATCCATAGATGAACTAGGACAGCTTTTTGAAGAAAAATTAGCATTTTTTCAATCTCTAAATAAATATATATTTTTATATTTCAAGTTTGTGATTTATAAAAAAATATTTGTTTAGAATCTTGCATAATTTTAAAAAAAAATTAGTTTTAATTATTTGAATAATTATATAAATTAATTAAATAATGTAAAATTTAAGATTGTTTAGGAATTTATCCTAATTTAGTTCAATTTATACTTTTTTTATCAGGCACTGCTAATATTACTTCTCAGTTTCAATTTACAAATCAAGTAACTAAAAATTCAGACATAAAAGGACCTATTTGTTTAATAGGGAAATTCACTACTCATATTATTTGTTTGTTTAATAATTCTTCTTTAGTATATAATACTGTTATCTGAGCACTAGATTTTTTAATCCCTATTTCTGCTCAAAAGTCTGCAGTTATTTTGTATGCAGGTATTTTTGCTTCAGGGAAATCTTCTACATTAATAATTGTACCAACTCTTAATTCTACATTTTGGAATTCATCCCAAGTTATTTGTTTCATAGTTTTTAAAGGTAATTTTTTGATATTTTTAGCATTTCTTTATCGAATGTAAGCATTTTTAGATTGTATTTATAACTATCGTATAATACACTACTATCAGCAACTGATACTTTTCACTTAATCATTTTAAAATATGAAATATACTCCTCATTATTTCAAGAAAGATAGATTATTTCAATTCAATCAAAAAAATCTTCAAGTTTTTTTAAAAACTCAAATCATTTTTTATAATTTAAAACTGTATATGTTTCATTCAAAATTATATCATTAATAAAAAATTTATTTTTATAATTTCAAATTTCTAATTCAGAAATTAATTCTATTGCTTTAATATGATTTATGTCATCAATATCCAAAAGTGATATTAAAAAAGAAGTATCAAATATATAACTAATCATAATTATTTATATAATATATTATCATGATTTATACTTAAATCATTTTTTCATGTTCAAATTATATTTAGTCATAGATTTTTTAATATATCTCAAACTTTTTTATTTTTTTTAATTCTTGTTTTAGGTTTAACCATATTAATCATTCTTTTTGATGTATTTAATTGTATAGTTTTCATATATAAAATTTAATTTTAAGCTATGATTTAATTGTATTGATTTTTAGGGAAATGCAATGGAGGTTTTTATATAATAAATTAATAGAAGATTAACCTCTACATTTCTGTAATCTATTATTTTTAGCTTGAATAAATAATTTTTTAGCTCTTTTATTTATTTTTTGATTTCATAAAACAATTGCTTCTTCTATTGTATGATATATTTTTCAATTTTTAGTAATCGTCATAAATTTTTAATTAATAATTATATATAAAATTATCTTTAATAACGTTTGCTTCTATGAGATGTTTTGCGAAGTATGAGCAAAATATTGGAGAGTTAAGTGTAACGAGCGAACCTCATAGAAACTGTTAGGCGAGGGTGATTTTTCTGTAATTTAATGTAATGGAATGGAAGAAAAATAAAATTCAATATCCCTAAAAATGTATTTTTTAATATTTTTTCATTCCTTATCATATTAACTTTCTCAACTCTTGAATTGAAGTATCAAATTTATCATTTGCACCACAATGAAATTGATATTTATGTAAAATATTTATTTGTTCTATAATTTTCTTATCATTTTCATCTAAATCTTTTTTTGCAAGTATTTTTTCTCTGAATAATTTTATAATTTGTTTTGTATCATATATATGAGGATTTAACCATAAATCTTCTTTATTTCCATATTGCAAAATATTTTTTAGTACAGATTTAATTTCATCATATGAATAACTATTAAGATTAGAATTTCTTATATTTATACCATTTTTTAAAGTTTCAATATTTTTTTTAGAATTATCTTTTAAGTCTTTTAAATGTCCAGAGATATTTTTTAGTTCTTTTACTATTTCATTTTCTTGTTTTTGAGGTGAGGTGCCAATAAATGAAGATAAATCTATTATTTGAGTCTCTGAAAATTTATTTTTTCCTTCTATATCTGAATAACTAATTTTTACGTCAAATGTTTGTAAATACTTTTCTTGAAGAAAAGTTCCAAAAAAGAATCTTATTTTTTTACTTTGATTTAAAGATATAGGTTCAAGTAATGGAATGTTTTTTAAGAATTTTTTATCGTTTATTTTTTCACCATTATCTTCTAAATCTGGATCAAAAGTAATTTTTATATTTTTTGCATAATCATTTCCTATATTTTTAATTTCCAAATAAACAATATTGAATGATGATAAATCATAATCAATGATAATTTTAGGAGACTTGTTTTTATAAAGTGTTTTTTTCCAAATTTTAAAATTTGCATAAACAAAAACTATTATTAAAAATAATCAAGTATAAAAAACTGGAATTTGAAAATGATATTTTTCTGGAAAATATGCAGATATTAAATCTAGAAACTCTGGTATAAATACTATGTAAACATACCATTGAGTAAATAAGGATTTTAGATATTCAAAAAAAATCTTCATAATTTTTGTTTTAAAAAAACTAAACTTCCACTAAATCCTTCTTCACTTCTTTTGAAACAAAAACTTTCTTTTTTTCCAAAAGCTCTGATCTTTGCATTTGATGAAGTTTCAAATATTCAGAAACATCTTTATAAATCACATTTGCTAAGTGTTTTGCAAACTCTACTGGCACGGCATTTCAGATCATCTTGTAACCATCAGCGATACTTTTATACTTAAACAGGAAATTATCAGGGAAAGTTTGTATTCTGGCACATTCACGAACGGAAAGTCTTCTGTATAAATCTTCTTTTCCAGGGACGAAAATTCTTTTGTTTTGTTCTATAAATTGCATTTTTGGGGCTTGTGGGTGAAGTGGAGCATGACGACCTCCTGCTTGAATGGTAAAACTCGGCTCATCCCAACTTCTGACACGATTTCTTGACATGTAAATAGTAGAAAATCCACCATTCATATATTCATGATTTGAACATTGGAGATCACAAATATCGTTTGCATAGTTTTTGTCTTTTGCAGGTTTTGCAAGCCTTAGATCCCAAATTACATCTTTTAAAATTGGTCTTGGTAATATTTCTTTTGGAGGTGCAAACATTTTCACCATTTTTTTATGATACCCTACGATGATGACCCTTTGTCTATCTTGAGGAACTCCATAATTATTCGCATTCAAAAGAAAATAGGAAACATTGTAATTTAGAGATTTAAATTCATTTAATATATTTTGAAAAGCATCTTTATGTTTTGGTAATAAAATGCCTGAAACATTTTCAGCAAGAAAAAATAAAGGTTCTTTTTCTTTTAAAATTCTTATGTATTCAAAAAAAAGTTGACCTCTTTTATCGTTTATTCCTCTTCCAGCTCCTGCTTCGCTCCAGCTTTGACACGGAGGACCTCAGATAATCCCCATACATTCTGGCACATCAGAATTAGGAACATTCACAATACTCCTTTTATCTAAAAAAGTATTTGGAAAATTGTGTTCAAAAGTTTCCCAAATCGTTTTGTCGTATTCATTTGCCCAAATAGTCTCAAAACCGGCTTTATGAAAACCAAGATCAAGACCACCAGCACCAGTAAATAATGATATTATTTTCATAATTAATCTTTGCTAATATTTAAAGTATTTTTGAATAACTTTTTTGGAGATTTCAAAAGATTTATGTCGAATTTTAGTGATGATTCTATTCTTGAACTTGCATTGTGTATTCTAAAAGACAGAGTCCAGTCATTATTCATGGTTATTATGACAGTTGTATTACTATTTTCTTTAAAAGAAATATCAATTATTTCTGTTGGCAATGGAATTTTTGGTGTTTTATATTTTGGTTCAATTTTATCAAATGGTAAATTCAAAGTTCCATTTATATTATATGCTTGTATTTCTACTATATTTTTACTTTTTATTACCTTGTAAAAATCTTTGTTTCCTATCAAATAAGAAACAAGATTTGAAGGAATATTATCATTATTTTCATTAAGATTTTTTAGTTCTTTCATGAATGCTTCTAAAATTGGAACATATACAGAAGTATGATAATCTCCTAATTCACTCCATTTTTTTGTTGCTTTACTCTCTTTTCTTAACTTTTCTAAACTTTGAAAAATAGGAGTAACTGTATAAAAATACTCTTTTGAAACTTTTACACCTAACCATTTTTCACCGAAATCTATTAAATGTGATAAACGAGAATGTTTTACAGCATTATGATTATTTTTAGCAGAAACACCAATTTCCCATTTTTGTAATAATCTAATTGCTAGTACATCTCTAACATCACCAGATTTTCCATGATCATCAGACAATATTTCAAGTTGAAGAATATCTTTTATTCCAACATCATTTGATAATCTCGGTTCAATATCCATAAGAAAATTAACTGCAAAGCTAGCTGTTAGTAAATAATCACTTTGTTCTATTTTGCTTGTATTTTCAAAACATCCTTTAGCAATATGAAATGAAGAATTTTTAATCACTTCAATATTTGTTTTATATTTCAATTTTTCTTCAAATTGAGTTAGTAAAGCATATTCAAATGCTTTTCCAGTAGTCATTTGTTTTGAATTAGTAGTAACCATATTAATCATATGTTATAAAATATAATTTTACATTTACAATATACTCATTTCGTTAGTTTTTTCCATTTAAATTTAAATAATCATTTATTGTTAGTAAGGAAGCAAAAAATACTTTATTTCCACCTCATTAAAATAAAAATTCCATTTTTTTTAATTTCTTCAATTTGTCTTCATCACTTAATTGAGGTTTTTACCGGTTCCGGTAAAAACTCATTTTGAGATAAAAAATTATCTTCTACTATTTGTCAGCTATTTTTACAAGATTCTTTTGCTTTTTCTATTACTCATTGAAATTTTTGCCATTTTACATATCATAAAGTTTTCATCAAATCTCTAGCAGACCAAAATTCAAATCAAGTTTCATCAGTTATTTTTATATCTTCAAAAGATTTTTGAACTATTTTTATTAAATCAGACATTTTAAAGTAAAATTATTTATAAATTGATTTTTTGTATAATTATCTAGTTAAAATTTGTATTATTTATAGTATATATATAGTGTATAATAAATCAAGTTTTAAATTTATTTAGCTGTTAAAATTTATTTGCAATTATTCTAAAAGATTATACAATATAAATAATATATTATAAAACAAAAATATTAATATTCAATAAATGAAAAAAATCTTAGTTTGATTATCTGGTTGAGTAGATAGTGCTGTAAGCGCATATTTATTAAAAAAGCAGTGATATGATGTCACGGCTTGATTTATGATAAATTATTTAGCACCAGAATGAGAATATTGTCCTACACGTGATGATATAGAAGAAGCTAAAAAAGTAGCTAAGTATTTGGATATACCTTTTTTTACTTTTGATTATAGGGAAGACTATGCTGAAAAAGTACTTGGTTATATGTATGAATGATATAAAAAATGAATCACTCCAAATCCTGATATCATGTGTAATAGTGAAGTGAAATTCAAAGTATTTTTGGACGAAGCATTAGCACACTGATTTGACTGAATTGCTATGTGACACTATGCTAGGATAACTACCTCAAAGTATTCAAAATACAGCCCTCACCATAACACTCTCCCAATGGGAGAGGGAATAGACCAATTAACTGTAGCTACTTCTCTCCCTTTGGGAGAGACTGAGTGAGGGCTAGAATTTGGAGAGACTGAGTGAGGGCAGGAATTGAGGGGGACTGAGGGGGAGCTTTTCCATCTCCTAAAATGAGTAGATGCAAATAAAGACCAATCATATTTTTTAGCTTGACTTAATCAATTCCAATTATCAAAAGCACTTTTTCCAATATGAGAATATGAAAAATCACAAGTTAGACAAATAGCTCAAGAAGCATGATTACCAAATGCAAATAGAAAAGACAGTCAGTGAATATGTTTCGTATGAAAAGTAGATTTAACTACATTCTTAGAGAAAAAAATAGACCCAAAACCAGGTAAAATACTAGATACTTCTTGAAAAGTATTATGAGAACATAAATGAGTATTTTATTATACTATTGGTCAGAGAAAGTGACTAGATTTATGAGGTCAAAAAGAACCAGTTTTTATAGTAAAAAAAGATATAGAAAAAAATGAAATAATAGTAGGAACAACGAGCGATTTAGAATTATATGATGATAAATTATTTGTAAAAGAATTTCATTTTTTATGTCCACTACCTTTAAAACATGGTATAAAAGATAATTTCTCCCTATTTCAAAGGGAGCGTCCCGAAGGAAGTACTCTTGGGGTATACCCGCAGGGGGAGGGATTATCAGCAAAATGCAAAATAAGATATAGACAAGCAGATCAAGATTGTACTATTTATAAAGAAAATGATATATATAGAGTAGAATTTAAAGATAAACAAAGAGCTATAGCATCTGGGCAAATATGTGCAGTATATATTTGAGATGAATTAGTTATGAGTGGAGTTATAAATTAAAATATCTATATTTTAGATATTTTTTTGTTTATGTGTTATTATTATAAAAATCCTTTTATCCTCCCTTGATAAGGGGAGGTGTCCGTAGGACGGAGGGGTTTTTGGAATTTAAAAAATTAAGTTTTAAATCTATAAAAATGGTGAAAGAATTAAATTGATTAGAGAATCAAGAAATATCAACAGAGCAAGTAAAATTGCCAGTGAATGTAAATGAATTAGTAGAAAATCTAAAAATAAATGTAGCAGACATATTATCTCTAGATAATAAGACTCAAGTTAAATTATTTTTTGATAAATTATGATTAAAAAATTATTATGATTTTTATTATTTTGAATCAAAAGAATTTAATAGTTTATTGACCCAAAACAATGGTCTTAGAAAATTTTTTAATAATTTGGTTTGAAAAGAAAATATAAAAAATTCTTATGCAAGTAGTAATAATATTCTAACTTTTGCAGAAAATATAGGTTTTAATAAGTTAAATATTAATGAGTTAAAAGATCAAATAATTAGTGATGTAAATAATGTATGAATTAAAAATTTGAATGATTTAGAAGTTTATTGATTAAATAAATATATTAAAACTTTTAAAGATAACAGTTACATAAAGTATTATGCTTATAAAAAAATGTCTAAATGATTATCAAATTTAGAATTGAGTGAATTAATTACATTGCATGAAATTCTATGATTTGTTTATTTAGATAAAAACACAATAATTACTGAAGTAATTACTAAATTTAAACAAGATTGAATAAATTATTTAGAAGATTTAGAAAAAATAAAAGTAAGAGAATTCAGAGAAAAATATATTACTACTAATCCTAAATTTTTGAAATATATTCAAAGTTTATGAATAAAAATAAAATATTTAACTAAAGATGATTTATTTACTATTTGAGAAAGTATAGGACTTAAAAATGTAAAAGTTGATAAATCAAAAAATCTACAATTATTTTTAAAATCAAATTGAATTGTAAAATATTCAGATTTAAGAGAATTATGAATTAATTGAGCTAGAGATTTGTTATGAACAGATCGAGTAAGTAGAGATATATTGAAATGATTTTGAGTAGAGTATTTACAAGACTTTAGAGAAGATCATTTGAAAAGATATGCTAGATTTGTATGATTGGAGTGAATATGTGAAGAAAGAGAATCAGATGAAAATTCTATAAAGGATAGAATGATATTAAAATTATCTAATCACTCTGTAGATTGTGATTATTCATTGAAATTATATTGAGTTTATGCGTTTAAAACATTATTAAAAGAAAAAAACATAGGTAAAGTTCGGTACAATGAAGTAAATACATTTATTAAATCAAAAGTATGAGTTATTATTCCTTTGTTAACTTTAAATGATTTAGATACTATTTCAAAAATATTATGATACAAAGAATTAACAGACAAGGAACATAAAGAAAAATTTATTAATTTTTTGAATTCTGAGTGATTAAATATAGATAAATTAACAAGAAATCATATCAAAGAAAAATATTGGAAAAATACACAGTGTAGATATTTCTTGGAAAAAAGCGGGCTAAGCAATGTAAAAGATTTGAGACTAGAACATGTAAATAGTATGAAAGAATACTTAAAAAGTATATAAAAAGAGTATAAAATTATATTCTTTTTTGTTTTATTAAAAATTTTGGTTATATTGGAGATATAATGATTATTAATTGTGTACACTGGTTCTACCCCTACCCCCCTGCGGGGTACTTTCCCTGAAAGGGGCAGAAATTTCTCCCTTTTTTAAAGGGAGTACCCGAAGTGCAACGAAGGGGGGAGGGGTTAAAACTAGTTTACACTATTTATAAAAAAGTATTAATAGCTATATAAAAAACAATAATGAAAGATAAATTACAAGAGATATTAAAAGATAAGTTTGGATTGGAATCATTTAGAGATAGACAAGAAGATATAATAAAAAGTGTAGTAGAATGAAATGATACTATTGTATTTATGCCAACAGGATGAGGTAAATCTCTGACTTATCAATTACCTTGAGTATATTTGGATGGAGTAGTTTTGGTTATTTCTCCTCTTATATCATTAATGAAGGACCAAGTAGATAAATTAAATAGTCTTTGAATAAGAGTAGAACTTATAAATAGTACTATTGATAATTATGATAGACAAATTATTTTGAATGATTTATCTAGACCAGATACGGATATAAAATTTTTATACATAGCTCCTGAAAGACTTAATAGTGATGAATTTATCAGAGTATTTTCTAGGGTAAAAATTGCTTTGGTAGCTATTGATGAAGCTCATTGTATAAGCCAATGGTGACATGATTTCAGACCAAGTTATATGAAGATAAAATGATTTTTGGATAGCTTAAAAAATAATTCCCCTAGCCCTAACATAGAACAACCTCACCCTAGCCAACAGGAACAACCTCACCCTAGCCTATCACAAACCAGCCCTCACCCTAGCCCTCTCCCAAGGGGAGAGGGGATAGAAGGAAGAGAAATTATTTATTGTCAGAAAGAATATAATCCTAAATATATAGTAGAATTATCAAAAGAATTAAGACAACAACAAACTGAAGCTGAAGAAATTCTATGGGAAGTACTTAGAAATAGAAAATTAAATAATTTAAAATTTAGAAGACAACATCCATTTGGTAGATATATAGCAGATTTTTATTGTGATGAATTAAGAATAGTAATAGAATTAGATTGAAAAATTCACGATAATCAAAAAGAATATGATGAAATTAGAGATGACATAATATCTAAATATTGAGTATCAGTATTAAGATTTAAAAATGAAGATGTATTTGATAAACTAGATTTTATATTAAATAGAATTATTCCTTATATTCCTCTCCCTTTGGGAGAGGTTAGGTGAGGGCAAGAAGATATTAGGAGAGGGCAGGGGTGAGGTTTTGAAAATGGGATAGGGGGATTTGATGATACACAAAAACCTTCTTTCCCTATAATGGCATTGACTGCAACTGCAACAAAAAAAGTAAGAAAAGATATAGTAGATAGGCTTTGATTAAAACATCATAATATTTTTACTAGTTGATTTGATAGAAAAAACATATCTATAATAGTTAGAGAAATATCAAAAAGAGAAGAAAAAATGCAAAAAGTCGCTGAAATATTAGAAAAAACTCCAGGAGTATGAATAATATATTGTGCATCTAGAAAATCAGTAAAAGAAGTATATGATGATTTAATAAATAATTGAATAGCTGCATGAATATATACTTGAGCTATGACTCCTGAAAATAGAGAAAGAGAACAAAATGATTTCATGAATGATAAATACAAGGTAATAGTAGCGACAAATGCCTTTGGTATGTGAATAGATAAAAAAGATATTAGATTTGTTATCCATTATAATCTACCAGGTAGTATAGAAAATTATTATCAAGAAGTATGAAGAGCATGAAGAGATGGAAAAAATAGTTATTGAATAGTTATTGCTTCATTTGGTGATACCAAGATACAAGAATTTTTTATAGAAAATACTTATCCAACTAAACAGGAAATACTTACTGTTTATGATCATTTGTACAAAGATATCAAGGAATGAACTGGAAAATGATTAACTGTTCAAAAAACTTATTTCACAATAGCTAAAGAATCATGAATATATAATGATATGAAAGTGTGAAGTGCACTTAGAGTACTAGAAAAATACTGAATAGTAAAGAGATGAGTAGATTCAGATTTGATGGATGATGATTTCAGAGGTAGATGATTGACTCTTTATCAAGAAAAAAGAAAACATAATCATTTACTTATTGATTGGGCTCATCAAGATTTATTAAAAGAAGAATCATATTTCAAGCTAGAACAAATTAAAAAATTATTATTTTACCCAAGTTGTAGAAAGAGATTTATACTTAATTATTTTGGTGATGAAGAAGATTTAGCTACACTTCCTGAAAACTGTTGATCTTGTGATTACTGTATAGAAAAGAAAAAATTTGCAAATACAGAAATAGAAAACTATGTAAATACTTCAGTATTTGCTCTAGTACTTGATGTAGTAAAATCAATGGATTCAAAGATATGAGTTGTTATGATGACTAAGTTTTTATGGTGAAGTAAAGATAAAAAAATAAGTGAATGGAATCTGGATAAGAGAGAAAATTTTTGAGCATTAGAGGATTTGAACTCAGATCTTATTCAAGCAGTAATTGAGGCACTTATTTCTCTTGATTATTTATATAAAACTGAATGAAAATATCCAGTTTTATGAATAACAGATGCAGGTAAAGTAGCTATTATAAAAGATAGTTTTTTAAAAGATGATAATAGAGAACTACAACATTATATCAAAATGAAATTGTGAAATAGTGTAAAAGTTAGTAAAAAAAGTTCATCATTTAAAACTGAAACAAAAGAAAAAAAAGAGAAATGAGAGACATATAATGAAACATATAGATTGTTTCAAGAATGAAAAACAGTATCTGAAATATCGGAAATAAGATGACTAAAACAACAAACAATAGAAAATCATCTAGTAAGTTTATATTTAACATGAAAAATATGATTGAATTTTATAATGAAACTTATAGATTTTCAAAATGTTAAATTTATAAAAAATATATTAAAAACACACTTTTCAAATTGATATGAGTGATTGAAAGAAATAAAAGATAAATGTAGTGAAGAGTGAAAAGAAGTATCTCGGGTAGATATAAATGTGGCAATAGCTATGATAAAAAAATGAGATTTGTAGAAAAAACTAGTAAATAATACTAGTTTTTTTGTTTATTTTAAAACAATGTGTTAAAATTATATTAATTATTGTATTAATAATAATAAGCAAATGAGCATATCAGATTTTTTAAAAAAATGATGAACAAATAATTCTTCTACTAAAAATGTTAAAGTAGAGGATTTGTTTGCTAGCTCAAGCCAAAGTGGTGTCAATAATAAATCACACATTGATTCTGATTTAAATATTCGTTCATATTGAGAAAAGGCTGAAGATTGAGAAGTAATCAATATTGTAAATGATATATTTTTACATGCTATGAAGGCAAAAGCTTCGGATGTACATATTGAGCCTAGAGATAAGTCTGTAAATGTTAGATTTAGAGTAGATTGAAATTTCATCGATTATAAAACTATTGATTTATCACTTAGAGACTCAATAGTTGCTAGAATAAAGATAATGTCATATTTGAGAATAGATGAACATAGAATGCCTCAAGATTGAAAAATAGCTTATAAATTGTATGGTTGAAAATCTATTGATATGAGAATATCAATTATTCCAACAATTTATTGAGAGAAATGTGTTATCAGATTATTGAAAAAAGATGATAAACCACCAGAATTAAAGGATTTGTGAATCATGCCTTATAATATGGTGAGAATAAAAAAACATTTACAAGACAATTATTGAATGATACTTGCTGTTTGACCAACTGGTTCTGGTAAATCTACTACATTATTTTCACTTCTTAGTCAATTTGATCCCAAAGAAAATAATATTTCTACACTAGAAGATCCAGTAGAATATAGAATACCATGAGTAAATCATACACAAATAAATCCAGCTATTAGTTTCACATTTGCTAAATGACTAAGAAGTATGCTTAGACAAGATCCTGATATTATAATGGTATGAGAAATCAGAGATGAAGAAACTGCAAAATTGGCTGTAGAAGCATCAATCACATGACATATTGTTTTTTCTACTATACATACCAATTCAGCAACGCATACTATACAGAGACTTGTTAACTTGTGAGTTGATCCATTACTAATTAGTTCCAGTTTGAGAATGATAATATCTCAAAGACTAGCTAGAAAATTATGTATTCATTGTAAAATTGCATATAAACCTAGCGATAAAATCAGAGATTATATCGTAGGAAAAGTATGAAGATATATGAAAGACAAAGTAGATTTAAAATTATATAAAGCAAATGAAAATTGATGTGATAAATGTAATCACAAATGATATAATTGAAGAGTATGATTATATGAGGTACTTGAAATGACAGATAAATTAGAAGCTTTAATGTTACAAAATGCATCTAGAATGCAATTAGAAATACAGGCTATTTGAGATGGTATGATACCGATAAAAGAAGATTGAATATTGAAAGCTGTACTTGGTGAAACCTCTATAGAGGAAATATTATCAGTGCTGGGGACATAAAAAAACTAAAAGTCTAGTTAAAAAATAAAAAAAGTTGATAATATTTTTTGCTAAGTATAATAAAATGTGATAATATTTACTTATACTTATAAAAATGAATACACGTTTAGAAAAACTATTTGAAATATATAATTTTTCAGAAAAAAATAAGTACGAAATTAATCAAATATTTTGATTATTACCAATGAAAAAACAACAAAATTTATTGAATAACTTTAATGTATTTGCATTCAAAATTCAACAAATTAATAAAGAAATAAATCTAGAAAGAAGAATACTTATATGAGATTTATTTCAAGACATAGAATCTTTTTATTCAAATTATGGTGATAAGATTTGAAATTTATAAAAATAAAAATACAAAAATGACTATTGAAAAATTCAGACATTTAGATAATAAGAAGCCAAATGTCCAAGAAATTATAAAAACTCCAGTTGATTTAGTAAATAATGATCAATTGTGAGCTTTATGAGATCATTTTAATAATATTAAGGAAAAATATTCAACTGATATAGAAATTTCTCAAGCAGCATCTTTAGTATTGGAAAAAATTGATAGAATTATTAGTTTATGAAAAAACAAGGTTTCATGAGAAACAATGAAGGCAGCAAATGAGCAAAATTATTCTGTGTCAAAATTGTCATAGTTTTTATTATCAATAAAATTCAAAAAAATAATCCAGCAATTGCTGGATTATTTTGTGCTTACTAATCAATTCAAAGTATTTATTTCAAGTGTTTTAAATTCGTTAATTTTATTCCAAAATCTTATTTCAATAATTTTAGAACTAACATCATCACAAAAACTATCTCAACCTAGTTCAGTTTTAATTCATTCTAATTCTATACTTCAAGTTTCTGTATCATTTAAAACATTTCAAACTAAAGTTCAATTAATATCTTTACATCTAATAGTAGATATTTCAAAATTATTTTGGAAATCTAGGCTAGAAGCACCTGTCCAACTTGTTCAATCCATTGAATAACTTGTTAAAATTGTTCAACTGTTTGATTTTGAAAAGTCTATTTTCCATTTTTTAGGTACAACTAAATTTGGTCAAATTCATTTTCATGATAGGGAATTATTTCTAATAGTTTCATAATTAGTTTTTACCGAATTTGTAAATATTTCTAGTTTTTGTTTATTACTTAATCTATTTAAATCCAAATTAGTTGCTCATAAAGCCAAAATAGTAATTATTGCAATAGCTACTAATAATTCAATTAGTGTGAATCCTTTCTTATCTTGTTTTGCATTTAATCAAGAGATTTTTTTTGTTAGCTTTAAATTCATAAAAATGTCAATAAAAAATAAAAAAAATATTTGATATAAAATAAAAAATATTTAATATGATGTTATTAGTTTATACATAAAAAAATAACTAACAAATTTATTTTATAAATTCTTATGATTATGAAAAAATTCTTTACTTTGATGTCTATTTTTACATTGTTATTTTCTACTACATTAAGTTCTTATGCTGCTACTACAAGTGTTGAACAAACTGCTGAATTTGCTATTAAATCAATTAATGTTCTATCTTTAAATGCTATTGAGTTAACATTTACAGAAGCATTAGAAGATAGTGAAGATGCAGTTAGAGAATTCAAAATAGTTAACAAATCAGATTCATTGGATATTTTTAATGTTGTTGATTCTATGTTGAATCCAAAAGATAATACTAAATTGTTGTTAGCATTAGATAAAGATACTCAAAAAACTAAAGAATATGAAGTAACTGTTATTGCTATAAAAAGTGCTAGTGGTAATAATATAGAATCTGGAATAGATAGTACAGAAGCATTTGTGGTTTCTGAAACTGAATATCCTACTATTGAAGAAGTAATTAATAATTATGGTAATGAACCATTAGTTGAATTAAATGCAGCAATGGAAGTATCAGAACCAACAAATACAAGTACAAATTTAGCTTGAACTGAAACTTCTACTTGAGAAGAATCTTTAGATACAGTTGCTACAGAAGCTAATGCTTTACCAGCTACAGGTCCAGAACACATTATTATATTATTATTATCTATATTACTTTGATTAGGTGCATTTATGTTGAAATCAAAAAAATCTTAATAAATAAATTCTAATAAATATATATACAAAAAATAATTATTAAAAATACTCTAATCATTTGATTAGAGTATTTTTATAGTGAATCTTTTTTTGAAATAGGGAATAATAATCATATAAGTGTAATATTTTTAATTACTACTAGATTATTAAATTTTTTGACTATTTTTTTATATATTTCTAGTTTATTTCATAGTTCTGCACTTACTTCAACAATTATATCTCTAATGTATAAATATTTATGATTTTTATTTATTTTTTGATGCTTATTACATACTTTGAATACAAAATTTAATTCATTATGTATTCTTTTGTAAGTATTAGTTTTTTCTACTAATTTATTATAAAAAGTATTTTCAGCAAAGTCTTGTTTTTTTAAAACAATTAGTTCATTGAATATATCATCATGTTTCATTAAATAATCCTTAGTTACTTCATATATACTAGGGATTTGATTATTTTTTTTATTAAATAATTTTATAATATTTTGCTCTAATTCATCTATTTTAAAACTAAGTAGATAAATAAATATTATAAAAATACAATATAATATTCATATTCATATTAAAAAGTAAATCATTTTTTTCTATTTTAAGTTATATTAAGTAAGGTCTGAAAAAGTCCTTAGTAAGAATAAAAATTGTTATTTTTTTGATAAAATTTTTGAATAAATTTTAGTAAAAAAGAATGTTTTCTTCTAGATGTGACTTTTTCAGATCTTCTTTGAAATTATTATATCATATTTTTATTAAAAAATCAAAAAAGCATAATATAATATTATATACTAAAAGCTTTGAATTAATTCAGAATGTTTTTAGTTTTTAGTTTGACTAATTAGAATATTTAAATATTATAGTTATTGACAAATGTTACAAGATTTTTCATTGTAACATTTTTTTATTAATTATTATTTTAAATTATGATACAATTTTTTAAAGCATCTTTTAGAGAACTTCAACATGTTGTTTGGCCTACTAGACAAGAAACTAAAAACTATTTTATGATAGTTTTGATTGTTTTAGTTTTATTTTGAATTTATTTGTTAGTATTTAGTACTGCATTTTCTGAATGAATTTTATATTTGAGAAAAATAGTTTCAGCTTAATATTATAAAAAAAATTATATGTTAAATAAACCAGAATGGTACGTTATTCAAGTAGTTTCTTGAACAGAAGAAAATGTTAGTTCTTCTCTTTTTCAAAGAAGAGAGAGCTTTTGATTAGAAAATTATATTTTAGATGTATTTGTACCTACTCATGATGTAGTTTCTGTTAGAGCATGAGGAAAAAAAGTAACAAAAAAGAAAAATATTCTTCCTTGATATATATTAGTACAAATGAATGTTACAAATGAAAGTTGGTATATAGTTAGAAATACTCCAAATGTTACATGATTTTTGTGAGCTTGAAATATTCCGGTACCAGTATCTTGAGCAGAATTAGAAAAATTAAAATGAAAAATTTTAGAGCATTCAGAAACTTTTGAAACTAAATACAAAGTTTGAGATATGGCTTTAATAATAAGATGACCATTTGAATGAAATGAATGAATTATTTCTGAAGTAAATGATAAAAAGTGAGTAGTGAAAATAAATGTGAATTTACTATGAAGAGATACTCCAATAGAAATAGAATTTTCAGATATTAAAGTTTAATTTTCTTAAAAAATAATTATGAGAAAAGTAATATTATTTCTAATATTTTTAATTATTATTTTTATTGTAAATATTTGATTCTATTTCTTATCTGAAGATTATAGAGATTTTTTAAAAGAACTAAAGTGAGTTGATAATAGTTTAAAATTAGAGGAAAAATCTTTTAGTGATAGTTTAATGGATGAAAAAATAGTACTACAAAATGAAAAAAAAGATAATAATTCAGAAATAAATAATACTAAAAAACTAATTGATAAAAATAATAATCAAGAAAATAATTGATCTAAAGTAAAGCAATCAGAAGTTTTATTATGAAAAAATTATCTTGATATATTGGAATTATTTTCTAGTTATAGTATTAATAAATTGCATGTAAATTCTTATTTATTTGATATTACAGATGAGTATCCTGATAATTATTATGAGTATTATTCAAAAGATTTAACTCTATATTTATTTCCTACTAAAACTTATAAAGAAGTATTTGATATATTTTCTGTATTAAGTACTGAATTACCATTTAAAATTAATGAGGTTAATAATTTTTGAGAAAAATCATTTTATATAAATTTAAATAAAGATATTTCTGATAGATTTATTAGAATGTTGATATCAGATAAGTGAATTGTTTTTTGAGTAAAAGTTGAAAAAACTCAATATGATATAGTCAAACAAAAACTAGATTCATTAAAAAGTGAATAATATTTAATAACCTATAAAAATATGTCTAATACTATTTTTTTAACGAAAGAATGATTAGTTAAATTAGAGCAAGAACTTGAAAATCTTAAGAGTGTTAAAAGAGTTGAGATTGCAGCTAAATTAAAAGAAGCAATATCTTTTTGAGATTTATCAGAAAATTCGGAGTATGAAGATGCTAGAAATGAACAAGCACAAGTAGAACTAAGAATATCAGATTTAGAAGAACAATTAAAAAAAGTTGAGATAATTAAAGAAACTAGTGATAAGTCAGAAAAAGTTAATATGTGATCAAAAGTAGAGGTGCAAAATGTTGAAACAAAAGAAATTGAGACTTTTAAAATCGTAGGTTCTACTGAATCTGATATATTAGCAGAGATCCCAATGATATCAAATGAAAGTCCAGTATGAAATGCATTATTATGAAAGAAAAAGTGAGATAAGGTAACAATTAAAGCAAAATCAGAATCTTTTGAGTACAAAATACTTAGTATTAAATAATATTTTCTTTTTATAAAAAACATGGAATTTAATTCTTATTACCAAAATTTAATTTTGGTTCCTGCTGTTGCATTTGTAGTTACTGTTTTTCTTAAAGGTATTTCAATCAAAATAAAAACTGGAAAAGTTGATATTTCTGCTTCATTATGAAGTTGATGAATGCCATCAGTTCATTCATCAGTAGTAGTAGCATTAGCTACAGCTGTAGCTATTAAATATTGACCATGACATGATTTATTTGCTATATCTATGGCATTTACTGTTATTATTATTTATGATGCAATAAATGTTAGATTTGAAGCTTGACAACATGCTATGGCAATAAATGAATTTATCTGAGAAAAAAGATTTAAAGAATCATTAGGGCACTTACCAAGTGAAGCATTTGCATGAAGTATTCTTGGTATAATAGTTGCAGTAATATTGTATTATGTATAAAAAAAATGAAATATTTTATATTTCATTTTTTTTATTGTTTACTCAACTGTAACACTTTTTGCTAAATTTTGAGGTTTATCTATATCTCTACCTAATTCTTTTGCTACTTCTACTGAGAAGATCCATAAAGGTATTAATGGTAAAAATGGAGTTAGAATAGGATGTGATTTAGGTATTTCAATTATATCATCATATATGTCTTTTACACTGTCTCAAGCAGTTATTACTCATAATACTACTCAGTTTCTAGATTTTATCTCTACTACATTAGATATAGTTTTTTCTCTGAGAATTCATTTTGGATTTATTACAACACATGGAATATTTGGTCAAATTAATGCTAATGGACCATGTTTTAATTCTCATGTTGAATATGCTTCTGCATGTATATAACTTAATTCTTTAATTTTTAGACTACATTCACAAGCTGTTCAATATACTAGATTTCTTCATAGATAAAAGAAATTAGAATATTTAGAATATTTTTTAGCCAAAGTTTTTATATAATTATGTTGTTCTAATAATCATTCTAATTTTTTATCTAGTTCTCATAATTTTTCAATTATATTTTTAGCTTCTTGAACTTGTAAATCTCTGCTAAGTCACATACTTAATGACATAATTAATAGAGAAGCTAATTGTCAGACTATATTTTTAGTAGATGCTACTCATATTTCTATACCTGAATGAGTATACAATCACATATCACACATTCTAGCAATTGTACTACCAACTACATTTACTATTCAGAATGTTAAACATCATTTTTGTTTTACCATTTTTACTCATTCTCTTACGTCTGCTGTTTCTCATGATTGAGATATAAATACATATAGTGTTTTTTTGTTTGGTATAAATGTTTCATACAAAAATTCGCTTGATATTCTTACTTCTGTTCTTATTCATGCTAATTCCTCAAACCAATTTTTTCATACAACTCAAGCAAAATAACTTGATCAACTAGCAATTATTTCTATATTTTCTATTTCTATTTTATTTAAATCGTCAAGAGTTTTATTTGTGATAGTTTTTGTTTCAAAATCTATTCTTCATTTTAATGCATTTCTAAGTACAGATGGAATTTCAAATATTTCTTTTTCAGTGTAAGTTTCAAATTTTCATTTATCAGCAATTTCAAAGTTTTCATCTATTTTCTCATGTGTTTTATTTACTTCAGCTCATAGAGAAAAAACTTTATAATCTCAGTCTTTTATAACTATTGTTTCATAGTCTTCTAAGTATGTAAATTCTGTTGCTACTTTGCTAAGTGCATTTAAATCACTAGATAAGAATACTCATTGTTCTCATATTCATACAATCATTGGGCTTCATAACTTTGCTCAAACTATAATATTTGGATTTTCATTATCAATAATAGCTAATGCATAAGCTCATACTAATTTTTTAGTTATTTTTTCCAATGTTGTTACTATATTTCAATCAAAAAGTGATTCAAATAATTTAGCTACTACTTCAGTGTCTGTTTCACTATAAAAATCATACTTTTTTTGTAATTCTTCTTTTAATTGAATATAGTTTTCAATTATTCAGTTGTGTACAACATAAAACCTCTCATTTTGAGAATAATGAGGGTGAGTATTCAATTCAGTTACTTTACCATGAGTTGCCCATCTAGTATGTGCTATTCAACTAGTATATTTATCTAGTTTTTCGTTATTTTTTTCTATTTTTGTTGCTAAGTTTGATACTTTTCAGACTGATTTTTCCAAGTATACATCTCATTTATCAGTTACACAAACTATTCAAGCACTATCATATCATCTATATTCTAAGTTTCTAAGTCAGTCTACCAAGTAAGGAATAGAATTGTTTTTTCAGTTATACGCAAATATTCAACACATAATTTTCTAGTTAATAATTATTTTAAGTCAATTGTATAGTAATATTTTTCTCTATTTTTGCAAAATAAAAAAGATAGTTTATGATAAAAACTATCTTTTTTATTTTTTCTAAACTCTAATTTTAGTTATTGTTTCTTTGTATTTCAAACAATTAGAAGTAATACATTTACCAGTTATTCCAGCAAACAGAGGGAATAATCACATAAATGCAACTAGAGAATCTACATCTAAATCAGGTCATTCTACTATTTTACCTGATAAATAGAACAATATTATACCAAATGATCATTGAACTATTCTCATATGTTTCTTTTTAAATAAACATATATTAGTTGCTCACATAAATATTGGAATTATTCATAATGACATCATAGCATATTTAATTACTTCAGAGTTATTTTCTCATAATTCTACCCAGAAAAAGTTAGTTTCCACTGCTCATCCTTGAATTATCAAGTTATAATATAGTGCAAGTATGTATATTAGACCAAATACTATTCTAGCAGTTCTGATAGTTGTATCAGTAGGTCTTTTTTGCATAAATTTAATAAATCACATCATAATTTCATTAGTTAAAAAATAATATTATTAAATAGATATTAATAAAACTTTTAAAAAATACAAAATTAATTTTGACTTTTTACAAATATTTATATAATACACAAGCTCCAAGGTAATAAATATATTTTGGGATGTCGCCAAGCGGTAAGGCAACGGACTTTGACTCCGTTATGCGTAGGTTCGAATCCTACCATCCCAGCCATTAAATCGGAATCCAAATTTGGTGGATTCGAATAGGAGGGTCCAGCTTTGCTGGATTTAATTGCGACGAATAGGAGTAATTAAAACGGGTGGCCGACACGAAGTGCGCCGAATCCTACCATCCCAGCCATTTGTTAATGAATAGTGAATAATGAATAATGAATAATCTTTGATTATTAATTACTTATTGTTTGTTATTTATTGAGTGATTATAAAAATAAAAAATTGTTAAAAATTAAGGAATGAGAACTATTAGGGTTTTGATTTTTTAAGTTTTGACTTAAAATGAGTTAGTTTGATTTGCAGATTAAATTGACTATAAAAATAATGATTATTCATTATTAATTATTAATTATTAATTATTATTAGTATGTTAGCTGTAATAGAATTAGGATGAAATCAATTCACTGTTAAAACAGGAGATATAATTGATGTAAAAAGACAAGATAAAGAAGTTAATGATGTATTTTCTGTTGAAGCATTATTAGTTTCTGATGCAGAAGGTAATTCTACTAAAGTAGGAGTTCCTACGGTAGCTGGATCTAAAATTGAATTCAAAGTTGTAGAACAATTCAAAGGTGAAAAAGTAAGAGTTTTTAAAAAGAAATCTAAAAAAAGATATACTAGAAACACTGGTTTTAGAGCTCATTTAACTAAACTTGAAGTTTTATCAGTTGCATAATTAAATTTTGAAAATCTTATTTTTTTGTTATAATGTAACAACAAGATAAGATTTTTTGTTGATTTATTTGAAATATCTATATAATGGATATTCCAAGTCGGAATTTAAAATAGAATTATTCATAAATGTAATTATAAAATTAAAGATACAATTTAATTGATTGTGTTAAATTCAATGCTATATTTTTAAATAAATGCCTTCAGCCATTTGTATCTTAATATAATTGCATTGTTATTAAATGAAATAATTATTTATTTTTTAAAATAATAAATGTTTAAAAACTGAACCAAAAGAGTAAATGTTAAAGCTCGTTTAAATAGGCATTTAAGGATTATAAAAGAAAACATTTGAGTAGGTAAATACTGATTTAAAGAAAAAACAAATTCTCACTTCAATATTGTTTTGATTTTTGTTCTTTTGGTTATACCAGTATATCCAAGTTTGGCTTCTTTTATGTATAATACTTCTAGTTATGATTTTTATAGATGAGATATTGATGAATCTTCAATTATAGAATCATATTATTGATGAGAAGTTTCTTGAGAATGAGAAGGTCCTATGTTAGAATCTATAAGCTCATTTTTATCAGTAAATACAATTTTAGATGATCAAAGAGATGTAGCATGAACAAATGAAATAGTTAACTATGAGGTAAAAGCATGAGATTCATTTTCTTCAATTGCATACAATTTTAAAGTTTCAACAAATTCAATTTATTGGGCAAATAATTTTGAAAAGAAACATACACTACATCCATGAGATGTTATTAAAGTACCTCCAGTTTCTGGTTTAATACATCAAATAAAATCTGGAGATACTATATCTTCTATTGCTGAAAAATATGAAGTAGCTGTAGCTAAAATATTTGAGCAAAATTGAATTGAACAATGATGAACATTAATAGCATGAGAAGTAATTGTAATACCATGAGCAATTAAAAAAGCACCACCTCCACCGCCGCCACCACCAAAACCTGTTTATATTGCACCAAAAAACAATTGAAAAGCATTAGTTAATTCTTGAAAATCTACTTGAAATAAATCTATATCTCAACCATCAAGTTATAATTTAGTTAAGAGATGAGGATGAAATAGTTGATTTGCATGGTGAAATTGTACTTGGCATGTAGCTCAATATAAAAAAGTTACATGGAGAGGTAATGCGAATCAATGGATGGCAAATGCTAGAGCTAAATGAGTAGCTACATGATATACACCATCTGTTTGAGCTATTGTACAATTTAGTGGTAGATGATATAATCCAGTTTATGGTCATGTATGAATTGTAACATGAGTTACTGATTCTGAAATATTAGTTAGTGATATGAATTATAGAAGACTGAATGAAGTAACGTATCGTAAAGTTTCAAAAGATGATAGAACTATTCAATGATATATATATGTAGACTAAAGAAAAATCTTGTTATTTATAACAAGATTTTTTATTTTTTTTGAATAAAATTAATTAATTTTATTTTATTTTTAATTAAAATATTAAGGAAACACTGAAAAACTCACATCTATAAAAAAATTATCTTTTTTGCTAAAATTTACTTAAAAATTTTTTGCTTAGAATAGCTAATCAAAAAATTATTTTCATAAATTTTATCTAAAAAATATAGATTTTTATTATTA
>JAUXPL010000054.1 GCA_030683605.1 Candidatus Altimarinota bacterium | reverse complement strand
AGTAGATATAAAATATTTAAAACCTTTGTGAGAATGAAAAAGAGAAGTTAATATTGAAAATTTAGATTAAAATAAGGAAGTGAAATGTAAAGTTTTTTGATAATGCATTAACATACGAAGGAAAGAATAATTTTTAATATAAAAAAATGAAAAAAATAGATATGTCAGATATTGATTATTCAAAGGAAATAGAATTAATTAATATTTCAGTCAGGGGTTTACATAAATTTGATCCAATTAAACTATTAATTGAAAATTATTTATTATTTGCAAATGATACAAATTCTATTATAGACGTAAATAAAGTATCTGATTATATTGATTATTATATACCTAATTTAGTAAAAGATTGTAATCATATAGTTGAAAAATTAAATATTTTTAGGGAATGGAGAAAACAGTATTTAGATAAAAATCTTGTATGTGACAAATTATTAGATTTTATCGAAGATAATAAATTAAATTTATACTTATTCTTACCTAGATATTATGATATCTTACCTTTAAAATTTAAAAATTTTTGAGGTAATAAATGAAATAAAAAATTAAATAAATATTATAAAGAATATTTAACATTGACATATTGACATGAAATAGCAAATATCTTATTCAAAGAATATAATAAAAATAATAACTAATCTTTATTTGTAAAAGAGTTTTTAGTTTTGTAAAAATAGTAAATAGTTTTGATAAAGATAAGCAAGAAAGATTCCTTAAGAGAATGTCATTAATGGATGATGTGACATTAAAACAATATTTAGATAATCCTGATAATTATATAAAAAACTTTGAAGTATGAGGGAAGTATAATAATACTCAATTAATTGATAATATTTGAAGTGTACAGCCAATTATTTATAATGGAGATAAATTTAAGTTATGAATAAGTGTTTATACAACAAAATGAAAATATGATTTTGTAATAATTAAGTGAGAAATAAAATTTTGAGAAAATCATTCTTTTATTTCTAAATGAGTAAATGTAGATTATGCATGAAGTATTACTTTTAGTAATAGTTGAAAGATTACAAGAATTAGTAATGATTCTTGACATTATAAACCAAATTTTGATGATATATCAGTAGTGAAAAATACATTAGTAAAACAATATTGAATTGATACAAGTAATATTTTAATTGATAATTATTTTAACTAATATGATAAATGATTATAAAGTTTTTTCTTTACATAATTTTTGAGATGATTATATGAGTAAAGAAGATATAGAAGATTTTAAAAAAATATATTTAAATGAAAGTAAAAGTATAAAGGAAAAGACAAAAAAATTTGAAAATTTAGAGGTTGAATTCTATTATTTTTTCATTAATCTTAAGGAAAATGAAATGATTGATTTTATGGATTGAATAAAAGAATTGATATTATCAAAAAGTTATATGAGTAATTATGAAAAATCATATAAAATATTAAAAGTTATTTTAAATTGTTTATTTAGTTTTGTTGATGAAAATAAAGAAAAATATAATTTAGAAATATTAAAAAAATATTTCTATGATTTATGGGAGATTTTATTAAATTTCCGAGATGAAAAAGATAATTATTTAATTGAAAAAAGAGAGTATTATAATTGCCTTTTAAATAAGATGTAAGCTTATTCTTACTCTAAAGACTTTAAAATATAAAGGACGATGTAACTTTAAAACAATATTTAGATAATCCTGATAATTATATAAAAAACTTTGAAGTATGAGGGAAGTATAATATGGTACTTAAAGAACAATTAATTTGAAGTCAAACTCCTTTGATTTTCAAAGATTGAAAATTTAGAACTCCTGATTGAAAAAGTGGTACTATAAGATCTGAATATGACTATGTACTGATAAAAAATTGAAATGAATACGATATAAAATTTTGAAAGGAACATAGTTGGTTAGCAAATTGAGCAAATGTTGAATATGCATGAATATTTAAATTGTCTTCATGAAAATCTTGAGTAGAGTATCTAAATAATGGTAGTTGACATTATAAACCAAGTATTAATGATATAATTAGAAAACAAATACTTGCTGATACTTTTTATAATAAATTTTGAATAGATATAACTAATAAAATAATCAATTATGAATAAAATTAATTTAAAATTTCCTAAGAATAGAATCCTTTATCATATATTAGATTGATTTATTTGATGATTAGCATTTAACAATAATAATGATAAAGAGTATTTTTTACTAAATGGTATAGATAATTATTGGAAAAGATACTTTAAAATAAAATATGAGTTTTTAAACGAATGAAATAAATATAAATATACAGAAAGATATTTTAATGATGATACTTGAAAGTATTATAAAATATATGATAGTTATGAGAAAGATTCTGAAGAAATAGAAAAATATATATATCGTGATTTAGAATGACAAGAATTAATTGACATGATTGATTTTTTATATGATGAAATATTTTCATTAGAAATATTACAATGAGATCCAAAGTATTTCTGAGAAGACTATTGGTGAAATAATACTGAATTATTTCACTCTATTGTAAGCCAAATAGACTATAGAAAGTTAAAAACATCAGAAATAGATCTATTAAAAGATATTATTACTAAAAACTATAAAAGATCAAAGGTTACTGAAGATACATATAATGAAGTATTAAGAGAATTGGAACGGAAAAAAGTAACTGCAATCAAGGATAATTAATAAATTAATCAATGAATAAAATAATATATATGAAAGATTACACACAGTACATAACAAACATATTTAGAATAGATAAAACTACATATGAGTATTGATCTAGTCCTGGAGATTGATCAAATTCATTATTTAATACGTATGGGGGGCTATGAGAATTTACTTCATTAGAGTGAGTGAAAAATTATTGAGATTTTTATCAAAAAGAAGAAATATTTTTTTCTATTTGAAAATATGTTCAATGAAAATTATGGACTGGAACATCAATGACTTCGGCTAGTTATTTTTGAAAAACAGAAGAAAACGAATGAGTGTATGAAGATGGTATTATTTATGAATCATATATTCAAGATTATGTAGTATGAACTATGTATTATGAAAAAATTACTGAGTGAGAATATAAATGAGCAAACGAGTATTTTTTAAAAATTTGAAATTTAGTATTTTCACTATGAATAAGAAAATGGGCATGAGTATATAGTATATATCATAAAATAGATGATAGAGAATTACCTATGAAAGTAAAATTGGTATGACCAATAAATAAATGAGAGATGAATTGTTGAATTAATATAATAACTAAAATCAAAGACACAGTAGAAGAATTAATAAAAGAAATATTAGAAGAAAAATGATTTAATCCTACTGATGAAGAAATAAACGAAATAGTAAAAAATAGTGCTTTTAATCCAGAAAATGAGTGAAAATGAATACTAAACCCTATTTATAGAACTGAGTGAAGAGAAGTGAAAAAAGTAAAAGTAGATATAAAATATTTAAAACCTTTGTGAGAATGAAAAAGAGAAGTTAGTATTGAAAATTTAGATTAAAATAAGGAAGTGAAATGT
>JAUXPL010000026.1 GCA_030683605.1 Candidatus Altimarinota bacterium | reverse complement strand
ATTTAAAGGAAAAAAGAAATATAAAAAATGATAATTTTTATATTTCTTTTGAGTGATTAAAGTTATTTCTTGAAATGACTTTATTTAGTGGTAATTTCTCTTTTAAAAGTTTATATTTTTCATTCTCCATAAAGTCTTCTTTTTACCTTAATAAGGCTATTATTTTAACTTAGTTTTCTATAAGTTTTAAGAATGCGAGTATAAACATATAAAAAGCACCTTAATCAAAAAGGTGCTTTTTTATTACATAAGAAATTCTACTATCAATAAATAGCTTATTATACTTCATACTACTAGATATATTTTATCATCCCTTTGAGGAAAATACTTAAGTGCATAAATAAGTATTCATGAAAAAACTGAAAAGAAAAAGAAAACAATTGATAGATATGTAGCTTTTTTATCTAGATTTAATATTCAATAAAACAAGTCTATAATTGCATCTTTTTTACTATTATAAATTAGTTCTGGAACATAAAAAATATAATCAGCAGATGTTCTAATGAATCAAAAATTAGTATTAAAGGTATCATCATATCCAATTAAATTAATAGTTCAAAAATTTAAATGTCAGTCAAATTTTAATAATCATAATAATGTAAAAATCATTGCTATTAATATTGTTGCCACTATTCTCATATATATTATTATTAATTAATATTATTATTTTTTTATATTATTTAAAATTTTTAAAAATACAAATATTTTCTTTTCTTTACTTTTTAATTTTTTTACATAAAATTCGCCCGATTGTTAAGTGTTTTTAAATAAATTATTATAGATATGGAACTAAAAAATATTAGAAATTTTTGTATTATTGCACATATAGATCATGGGAAATCTACATTAGCAGATAGATTGTTAGAAATAACAGGTACTATTGATAAGAGAGATATGAAACATGGTCAGATGCTTGATACTATGGAATTGGAACAAGAAAGAGGTATTACTATCAAACTTCAACCAGTTAGAATGAACTGGAAAGGGTATCAAATGAATATTATTGACACTCCTGGACATGTAGACTTTCAATACGAAGTTTCTAGAAGTCTAGCTTCAGTAGAATGAGCATTACTAATAGTAGATGCTACTCAATGAATAGAAGCTCAAACTCTTTCAAATGTATATATGGCAATAGAAAATGACCTGGATATAATACCAGTTATTAACAAGATAGATCTACCAGCAGCTGATTTCGATAAAGTAGCTGAAGAAATAGTAAATCTGCTTGGTTGTGATAAATCAGAAATCATATGAGTATCAGCTAAAACAGGGGAAAATGTAGAATCTATATTGGACGCTGTTATAGAAAGAGTATCTTCTCCTAAAGTTTACTGAGATAAAGATCCAGAACATGATGAATTGAAAGCTCTAGTTTTTGATTCTCAATATGATCCTTATAGATGAGTAGTGAGTTATGTAAAAGTATTTCAAGGTGAAATAAAAAAATGAGATGTATGTTATTTTTTAAACACTCGTAAAAAAATTGAGGCACTGGATGTAGGATATTTTTCACCAAGTTATACAAGCGATGATAAAATATGATTAGGAGCTATTTGATATGTAGTTACTGGTCTTAAAACAATTAGAGATGCAAAAGTAGGTGATACAATGTGGAAACCAGAAAATGTAGAATGACCAAAAGCAAAACCAGAAGATGCTACACCTATAGAAGGTTTTTGATTAGTTACTCCATTTATATATGCCGGTATATTTGCTATGGATAGTAGTGAATATCCATTATTAAAAGATGCTATGGAAAAACTTGTCTTAAATGATTCAGCTTTATTTGTAGAACCTGAAGTATCACCAGCATTATGACATGGATATAGATGTGGATTTTTATGATTATTACATCTAGATATAGTAAAAGAAAGACTTATGAGGGAATTTGGTATGGATGTTATAATGACAGCACCTCAAGTGACTTATAGAGTTATACTATTATGAGACAAATTATCAGAATATTCTAGATATCATGCAGAATTAATAGATAATGAAAGATGACAAAAATGTACTAGAATACTAGTATCAAATCCTGAAGATTTACCAAAAAGAGAAAAATATCTATATATAGAAGAACCAATTGCAAAAGTAGAAATAATTACACCTACGGAATATGTATGAAATCTCATGCAATTATCACAAGATAGGAGATGAAATTTCAAAAATCAACAATTTATAGATAGCGATAGAGTAATGCTTACTTACGAATTGCCTATGAACGAATTGATTTGAGATTTTTATGATGAGATTAAATCTCTAAGCTCAGGTTATGCATCACTTAATTATGAATTCAATCATTTTATAGAGTCTGATTTAGTAAAACTGGAAGTACTTATAGCAGAAGAAAAAGTAGATGCTCTAGCTTTTATTTGTCACAGATCGCAAGCTCGTTATTTGTGATGAAAGATATGTGCAAACCTAAAAGAATCTATACCAAAAGCACTATTTACAATCAAAATACAAGCAGTAGTATGAGGTGATGTAGTTGGGAGATCAGATATTTCAGCTATGAGAAAAGATGTAACAGCGAAATTATATGGTTGAGACATAACTAGAAAGAAAAAATTACTAGAAAAGCAAAAAAAAGGTAAGAAAAAAATGAGACAATTTGGTAAAGTAAGTTTACCAAGTGAGGCATTTGTTAATTTGTTGAAGAAGTAGAATTATTTTATTAAAGATAATAGTGTATGTTTAAATATTTCCTAAAAAAAATTTCTAGAAATAATGTTTTTTTGATTAAACCATTTAAAAAAACAAATATTTTACAAAATCCAGTAATTTTTGGTTATACAAAAATTACTGATTTAAACGCATACAGATTTATTTATATATGAAAATTGTACAAGCAAAAACTTCAATTAAAAAAAATATTAACAAGAATAGAAAAAAATAAAATAAAACTTCAACATTTGCATTATAAAATATTGATAAAAGAAATTAAATTTATATATAAAAAAATAGATTTTTTAAAAAATGTGTATGATTTTGAGGCTAATAAAATAGATCCAAATTATAAAGTTACATTTCCTGAATTGAATTATGATTATTATAATAAAAAATTTTTCTGACTTACAAAAAAAGATATATCAAAAAATATAGAAATAGTTCCTATTGAAAAAAGTGAATTATTTATTTATAAGTCAAAATTAATAGAATTATTAGAATTCACTGTAGCTCATGTGGAATGATTTAAATACAAGTTTTGAACATTTGTACTTATGTCACATTCTGCTGGAATATTGAATATACCTAACAAAAAAAGTTATTCTCTCAGAGAAATTATTACACTTTTTTTTCATGAAATGACACATTTTTTTAGGAGATATAATAATTTGAGAAATTATTGAACAAGTTATTGATTCTTGGATTATATGAAAATTGATGAATGATTTTCTCTCTACAATGAATATTATTATGGTAAAAAATTAATGAAATGACTTAAGTATAATCCTTATTATGAAGCATGTTTTGAAGTATTATTAAACATAAAATTAACAGAAGAAGAAAAAAAGGAAAAAATATATGAAATATTAAAGATAAAATGATTTGATAAAGATAAATCATTATATTATTATTATCGTTTTCATAGATATAGTGCTTTTTGATCAAATCAATTTTTCTTGAAGGATTTAATATATACCAAGTGATATAAATCAGTAAAAAAATTATTAAAAACAGATCCTTTATATTATGATATAATATTTTCAGGAAAAATAGGAATGAGTTTCATCAAAAAACAGATTTATGATTGTAGTAATAATTATGATGTAAAATCTTATTTTGATGATATTTTATTAGAAATAAAAGATAAATTTAATATAAAAAACATTAAAAAATAAATTTTAACTAATAACAAAAAGTCCTGATTTTATCAGGACTTTTTTATTTTGTTCGATTAATTTAGATAAGTATTGTTTACTAAATCAATTGATGCATTGAAATTGACTTGTTCTACTAAGAAGTCTATTTTTCCAATACATTCATTTCTTTTTGAGTTATCACTGATATTACACTCAGAGAATATTTTACTCATAAAGTAATAGTAGTTGATAAAGTATAAATCATTTTTAATTCTTTCTGCCAAATGACTATTTACATCAATAGATGATGCATAATTATTTACAATCATTTTTATGGTACTTTCATCCACATTTTTTCTTAACTCATTTGTTAGGCAATCCGTGTCACCATATTTACTTTGTGTATGACAAATGAGAATTGCTTCTGAAATAGTAAAGTATATTTCAGAATGTATATTGTATTCATAATCTTTATCTTTGTGATTTTGAATCTCCATTTTTAAAAAGTTTTTATTTACCCTTTTTAGTATATTTGTTTTGAGATAATTAGGTAAAGATAAAACAATTTTTGTATCGCTATTTTTTATTTTTGTTTTTGAATAATCTGCAAAAGTAGACTTTAAATCTATATCTGCAATACAAACATTAGTAAATAAACTAATTATTAATGCGAATATTATTTTGTTCATTGTAACTCTCCATTTTGTATTTTTTTGTATTTGTTTTTTAGGAAAAATTTCCTACTTATTATATTTTACTATAAAAAAAGTAAAAGTCAATAAAACTTTTACTTTTTTTATAATTTTATATATATTTCTACATCTATATCATTTCAACCACATGGGTTTTTTATTTTGAAATGATTTAATCCAGGTAATACGTATATTACTTTTTGTTTTTCTTCTTCTGCATTTTTTAGATGTGATTCTACTTTTTCTAGTGCTACTTTAGGTGTAGTATTAGCTTTTATTAGATAATCATCAGCTCACATTTTCATAGCTTTTTCTATTTTGTCTTTATCAACAATATTTGTAAAAATAATGATTTTACATTTAGATGAAGTTTGAGACTTGATTACTTCCAGAGTTTCGAAGCCATTCATTGTAGGCATCATTATATCTAGAAGAATAACATCTGGATTAAAAGTAGCTACTTTTGAAACACCACTTATACCTTCAAATGCTGATTCTACTTCATATCCTTCTTTTACAAATTTTAAAGCATACATTCCATTTAACACTTTATCATCTTCGATGATTAATATTTTTTTAGCCATAATATTTATATTAATATTAATATAATACTATTCTATCATACTTATTTTTAATAATCAAATATTTTACAGGGTTACTTCAATTTTAATTCAAAATAAAAATTACTTCATTTTCAGATTTTTGATTCTACATGTATATCTGATCCAAATTGATTTACGAAATTTTTACAAATAGCTAATCATAGACCTAATCATGTATCATTTTGTCTTTGCATACTTGATTCTACTTGGCTAAATTTGGTAAATAATATATCTAATTTTTCTTCAGGTATTCATATTCAATTATCTATTACTTCAAACTTTACATTTTCACTTAATTTGCTTGCTTTCAAAGTAATATTTCAATTTTCTTGTGTAAATTTTAAAGCATTCGTTAATAGATTTAAAAATACTTGTTTTAATTTATCTATATCTGTATTAATATACGAATTATGTAATTTTTTATCTATTATTAATAAAAAATTTATTTTTTTATGTTTCATTTCTAAATCTATATCTCTATGTACTGATTCTAATAAATCTAATATTTTCACATCATTCATATAGTATTCCATTTTTCATGCTTCTATTTTTCATATAGATAACACATCATTAACAAGAGTTATTAGTCTAACAGAACTATCATATGTATGATTTAGTGATTTTTTTATTTCTGGATTTATTTCTCACATATCTCAGTCCAAAATCATAGATATATATCACCTGATAGATGTTAGAGGAGTTCTAAGTTCATGTCATACAATAGATATAAATTCGTCTTTAGTTTTATTTAGATTTTTTAGATATAATTCAGCTTGTTTCAATGATTCTACTTCACTAAGATCACTAATAGTTAATACTGTTCATCAGTTTTGAGTTGATGTTCAGCTACACAAAACTGGTATTAATTTTCATTTTTTTGTTTTTAGTTTTGTTTCATATTTTATAGTTTTTTTATTTTTTCATATTTTATGAATTTTTTCTAGATTTTTTACACTACTTTCATCCATAAATACATTATAATTTTTTCATATTACATATTCTTGATTGTATCATGATATTTTACAAAAAACACTATTGGTATAAATAGTATTATTATTATTATCTCAAATCCATATACTTTCAGTCATATGTTCAACTATTTTTTTATATATTTCTAGATTTTCTAGCTCTATATTTGATGAGATTTTCATATTTTTTAATTATGTATTAAATTATCATATATAATTTAATACATAATCATAAAAAAATCAAAGTAAAAAATATTTTTTACTTTGATTTTAAATTATTGCTTATAACAAACAGCACATTTTACGAATTTTCAGGTAGGGTAACTTCAAGTATCAGATGATCACCAAACTCTAGATCAAACCATGTATGAACCATTTACTCATGCATAAGATACATTTGTTTCAAAATTATATCCATCTACACAAATTGGATTATCATTTGAAAGTGAATGAGTATAATAATTTCACATACTATATCATTTGTATAAAACTGTCCAGTTAGTTGGACATATATCCGTTCAATAAGTTTCAAAAGTAGTAGAATTTACATATACTTTTGAACACATTATATTCTTATCACCTGCAATTCAAGGAGGCATATAAGAAGCATCTCAAGTAGTAAGTGGATAAAGTAAATCTCAATAAGCTCATGTATTTCATCATGCATCTCATCATTTTAAACAAACTCTACTTCAATTAGCATGTGTGTAATGTCATCAAAATCATCTTCAAGCATACAACAAATTACTTCATGTTGGTGCAGTAGTTCTTCACCATACAGTTACAACTGTTCAATATTTTCATCAGTTTATTGTTAAGTTATCTACACTATTACTTAAATTATCTATATTATTTTTAATATTTGTAATATTATTATTCCACAATTCTGGAGTAAGAGGAGTTCCATTAGTAACGTTCGTAGTTAAATTACTCCAGTCCAATGTTGCAAATAGAGCTAAATATCATACACATAAACCGATGAAAAATGTTATTCACATTACAAAAGTTCTTATTAATTGTTTTTTCATATATCAATAAAAATTATAACTTAAATGTTATTATAAAATATAATTAAAAATAGATAAAAGTAAAATATAATTTTTTAAAATATATAGACATTTATATTAAAAAATAGTTTTATATAAAATTAGTAATTTAAAAATATTTAGTTATACTCCAAAAAATAATATATTAACATATAAAAAAATGGAATACAATGAATTATTAAATATATATAGATATCAAATAGATACACTTGATAAAGAATTAATCAATCTGTTTTCAAGAAGATTTGAAATAGTTGAACAAATATGAATTATAAAAAGAGAAAACAATATAGAAGCTTTGCAAACTGATAGATGGGAGCAATTAATGAAAGATAATATTGAAATGGCTAAAGAATTAATGGTTTCAGAATCTTTTATTAGAGATGTATGGAATAGGGTGCATGAAGAGAGTTTGAATATAGAGAAAAAATAGTTAAAAATATATTGAAAATTTATCTATTTTACAATTAATTAAACTGAAATATAAGCCATTTAATTGCAAGGATATGTAATATATTAAAAACTTGTTTTTATAAATTTATAACCCTTTTCTCCTGATACGTGTCCAGTCTTTAGCTGGAAGGAGAGACGATTTATGCCCGAAGGGAGGTATCCTGTGGACAGATGAGAGGTTTTGCCTAATTTAAGACGAAATATATTATTTTTTGTAATTACTGTTAGCGATTACTTGATTTTTTTTTGACAATTGTGATATTTTTCATATAATCCTTTTGCTTTCACAAAAAAAGCAATATATGGTGCCCGTAGTTCAGTTGGTTAGAATGCCAGGTTGTGATCCTGGAGGTCGAGGGTTCGAACCCCTTCGGGCACCCCATAAATTAATGAATAATTAATAATGAATAATGAAAATTTAATTTTATTATTCATTATCATATTAGAATAGTATTAAAAGTTTTAAAGTAGAAAGTTTAGGTCCTATATTAGCTTTTTACTAGAGAGATTTTTAATGATAAGATTCAAAAAGCCTTATAAAATGAATTTAAAATATTAAAATAGTATTATTTTAATATTTATTGTTATATAATCGAAAAACTAGACTATCAGAAATGGTAGTTGTATTTTATTTTTTAATATTATGTCATAATGACAAATAAAGATTTAGCTCTGTTTGAAGAGTTATTCAAAAATTCTCCTGAGATTAAATATCCAAAACAAGGAGAAGTTATATCTGGTTCTATTATTAAAATAGAAAAAAAGAATATATTAGTAAATGTAAATAACCAATTTACTGGTTTAGTAGTTTCTAAAGAAGTAGGTAATACTATTGATTTAAGTGATTTACAAGCTGGTCAAAATATTGATATTATGGTTTTAGGTGATTCTGTTGATAGAGGTTTATTAATTCTTTCATTAAAAAGAGCTAATCAAATCAAAAATCTTACGAATTTATCTAAATACAATGAATCATCTGAAATCATTACTGTTAGACCTACTGAAGCTAATAAATGAGGTTTACTTGTTGATATTGATGGTTTAAAAGGTTTTATACCTGTTTCTCAATTAACACCTATTCATTATCCTAGAGTTGAAGGAGCAGATCCAGAAAAAATTCTAGAACACTTAAATAGTTTAGTTGGTGTTCCATTCAAAGTAAGAGTTATCAATGTAGATGAAGGTGGTAAAAAAATCATTTTCTCTGAAAAAGCTGCTATTGAAGAAGATAGATCAAAAGCATTAACTAGTTTAAAAGAAGGTGATATTGTTGAATGAGTAGTTTCTGGTATATTATCATACGGTTTATTTGTTACTTTTGAAGGTTTAGAATGATTAGTTCACGTTTCTGAAATCGATTGGGGACATGTTACAGATCCTTCAAAATTTGCTAAAGTATGAATGAAAGTAAAAGTTAAAGTTATAGGACTTGATAGTGAAAAAATTTCATTATCTATTAAAAGACTTAAAGAGAATCCATGGGATGTACTTGCTAAAAAATACAAACTTGGTGATTCAATCATTGCTCCAATTTCTAGAATTTCAAAATTTGGTGCATTTATGAACTTAGAATGAGATATTCAAGGTTTAATACATTTATCAGAAATTTCACATGGTGTAGTTAAAGATATTAGAGAACATGTAAAAGTTGGTGAAGAAGTAACTGCAAAAATTATTAATTTTGAACCTACTAAAAAAAGAATTGGTTTATCATTAAAAGCTTTACAAGAAGCTCCTAAGGCTCCAGCTAAAAAAGCTAAAGCTCAAGATTCATGAGAAGAAGAAAAAATTGATGCAGAAGTAGCAGAAACAAAAAAACCAAAAAAAGATGCTCCTAAAAAAGAAGAAAAAATGGAGGAAACAAAATAACCACCCCATAGCTACAACATAAAACAACCTCACCCTAGCCCTCTCCTTAGAGGAGAGGGAATAATAGGAAAAAATTAGTTATTTTTGGGAGTCTTAATGGTAATTAAGAACAGGAATAATTATATAAAAACCCCTCCTAACCTCCCCTTGTCAGGGGAGGAATAGTGTAAAAAGTGGTTTTGCTTATTTAAATAATAAAATTAAAAATGGATAAAAGTTTATTAAATTCAATGTTTGAAAGTTTGTTACATATTGGTAATAAAACTAACTACTGGAACCCAAAAATGAAAAGTTATATTTATGGTTCAGTTAACTGAATACATGTAATTGACTTAACTAAAACTGCTAATAAATTAGAAGAAGTTAAATCAGAATTAAAAGCTTTACATGCTGAAGGTAAAAAAATACTTTTCGTAGCAACAAAATTACAATCTAGAGATGCATTTATCAGCTTAGCTGAAGCAACTGGACACTACTATGTTGCAGAAAAATGGGTACCTGGATTATTAACAAATTTCAAAACAATTAAAAAAAGAATCGCTACATATGTAAAATTATTAAAAGATTCTGAAACTGGATGATTTGAATGATTGACTAAAAAAGAAATAGCTTGAAAATTATTAGATTTAGAAAAATTGCATAAAGCATTTAGATGATTAAAAGAAATGAAAAAAGTTCCAGATGTTATTTTCGTAGTGGATGGAGTTTATGAAGAACAAGCTATTAAAGAAGCTAATTCTTTAAAAATTAGATCATATGCAATTTTGAATACAAATGGTAATGATACATTAGTTGATAATTTGATACCAGCTAATACAAATTCTGTTAAATCTACTGAATTTATTGCTAATGCAATTAAAGCAGAATTATCATGAGTAAAAGTTAACAATGCTGTTGCTTGAACTAATGCTAAAGTAACAAAAATAGATGCTACTAAAGTAAGTGGTGAGAAAAAAGCTCCTGCTAAAAAAGTAGAAGTAAAAAAAGCAGTGAAAACTGAAGAAATATAGTAAGAATAAATCATTTCCTTATCCTAAAAGAGAGGGGAATGATAAAATTATCTTCTCATTTTTAATACTATGGAAAATAATAATGTTTCTAATACTGACAGATTAAAAAGTGCACTATGTTATATACCATTATGATGAGCTATAATGTATTTTGTAGAAGTAAAAAAATCTGTTTATTTAATGAAACATATTAAATATTGATCTTTTTTATTTATTGGATTTATTATACTTAGAGTTGTATTTTCATCTTTGTTTTTACCATTGGGTTGATTACTATTTATAATTTATTTATTACTAGCTGTTTATTTTTGAATGAAAGCTTATAATTGAGAAGATTTTAATATAGAAGTAATTGATAATATGTATCCAGATAATAAAAACTGAGCTCAAAATACAGTTAGTTCAAATAATAGTGCTACTAATAATAGTCAAAATACTACACAAAAAGAAGAATTTGATGAAAATGGAAATACAAATGAATCATTTATAAAAACAGATAATATAGTAGTAAATAAGATTGCAAATGGAATTTCAAATGTAGTTAAAAATGTAAAAAAAGATAATAATGATGAATTTGCAGAAGATAATAATGATACAAAAAAAGATGATAGTTGAAAAAAAGAAGATATATTAGATTTTTAAAAAAAACTCAGCCAGTCAATTTAACCCACCTTTGTCCACAGGATACCCCTTCGGGCATAAATTTCATCTCTAATATTAGGGATGAAGACTTCATAGTAAGTATAATTTTATATTGGTTGAATATAAAAGATTTATTTTATAAAACAAAATAATTATGGCAATTACAGCTGCACAAGTAAAAGAATTAAGAGAAATTACAGGTATCGGTATGATGGAATGTAAAAAAGCTCTTGAAGAAACTGATGGAGATATGGATAAAGCAATTGAAGAATTAAGAAAAAAAGGTTTAGCTAAAGCTGCAAAAAAGGCAGATAGAGAAACTACAGAAGGATGAATAAAAATAGAAGTAGAATGAGATAAAGCTTATGTTGTTTCTGTTTCATGTGAAACTGATTTCTTAGCTAATTCAGATAGATTCAAAGCTATGTTAGCAGAAGTATTAAATTTCTTAAAAGCTAATGGAGCAGATTCAAAAGAAGCTGCACAAGAAATGATTAATAATAATTTTTCTTTAGAATTAGGTGAAAATTTACAAATAAGAGAATACAACATATTATCAGGATCAAAAATCGGAGCATATGTTCACTCAAATGGTAAATTAGCAGCTACAGTTATTTCTAAATCTAGTGAAACTAGTGAAGAAAAATTAAAACAAGTAGCTATGCATATCACTGCTGCTAAACCTGAATACTTATCACCAGCAGAAATTTCAGATGAAATAGTTGAAAATGAACAAAGAATTCAATTAGAAATAATGAAAAATGACCCAAAAATGGGAAATAAACCAGATGATGTTTTATTAAAAATCATCGAAGGTAAAATGGGGAAATTCAAATCTGAAATATCTTTATTAGAACAAGATTTCGTAATGGATCCAAATGTAAAATTAAAAGATTTCATCGGACACGATGTATTAGTTGCATTTACTAGATACAGTATATAAAAGTTAATGAAATAGTGAACAATTATGATATAAAGCCTTGTAAAATATTCACTTTTCGTTATACTTATTTCAGTATTCCATACTTGAATTCTCCAGCATTAGGCAGGAGGACTCAAGTGGATATAGCTCCATATTTCATCGGTTAGAATTCGGGATTCCAAATCCCGCGAGCTAGGTTCGACTCCTAGTGGGGCTGCCATATTAAAACAAAATAAATACCCTTTTAGGGTATTTTTTTTGTTTTAATATAGCATTGCATTGGAGTCGAATAGGAGAAAAGGAAACTATAAAAATCATTATTTTTTGTGACGAATAGGAGCAAAATAATAATAGATTTTTAAGTTTATCTTTCGGATGCCCGACTTGCGGCGACTCCTAGTGGGGCTGCCATTTTAAAACAAACAAATACCCTTTTTGGGTATTTTTTTTGTTAGTTAAAAATTTAAATATATTAAAACATAAAATTACAATTTGACAAGAGAGGTGAAATGGTTATATTACACTAAATAAATTATAATTTTTTACTTATGAATAAATTTGCCTGAATAGATTTTTGAACTACAAATACATCTATTTGATATATAGAAAATAAATGAGAAGCAAAATTAATAAATTTACTTAATTGAGCAAAAACAGATAGAACATGCATATTTTATTCATTTGATGAAGATTGAATAGGTATAGTTTGACAAAAATGATTTGATGATTCAATAATGTGAGAAAGAGGAAGACTTATCACTTCACCTAAAAAATTTTTAAAAAATAATGAAATGCCAGAAATTCAAATTTTAAGAGAAAAGTATGATTTAACTGATATTATTTCGCATATAATTATTAATTTTAAAAAAAAACTTGAGATTGAAGCGTGAGAAGAAATTGACTCTATATTAGTTGGTAGACCAGTTAGATTTCATGATACTGACGATGAATTGAATAATTTAGCTGAAAATAGATTAAAAACTGCTTTCAAAAAAGCTTGATTTAAAAATATTGAATTTCAACTTGAACCAATTTGAGCATTTAATGCATATAAAAATAATCATCCTGAACTAACAGAATCTAATAATAAAGTTTTGGTAGTAGATTTATGATGATGAACTTCAGATTTTTCTTTAATTGAAACATCTAGAAATTGAATTGATATACTTTGAAATACTTGAGTATATGTTTGATGAGATAATATTGATGAAAAACTTATATTAAATTATTTTGGTAACTATTTGTGAAAATGAGCAAAACAAAAATTAATAAATTGATGAGTTTCTTTTAAAAAATATAGATGGTTATTATAAAATATGAAATGACCTAGTATCTGAAGAATTGTTATTTAATCTATATAAAATGTACTCTATTTATTTAGTATTAAATATGGTTTATTATATTTGATACGATGAAAAAGAAGTAAGAGAAGATATGTATTGATGAGATAATCAGAGCTGGAATGAAATATATAATAATTTACAAAAAAATAATATAGTATAATAATTTGCAAAAAAAATAATATACTATATATAATACTATATTATTTTTAATTATAATTATATGACTACTAAAACAATTAGGACATGAGTTTATGCATTATTAAAATATAACGATAACATTGTTGTAATAAAGAAATGAAGATGACCATTTACATGACTTTATGATTACCAGGATGAAAAATTGAACATGGTGAATGAAATATTGATTCATTGAAAAGAGAAATAATAGAGGAAATTTGATTATCTGATTGAGATTTTAAGGTTGATAGAATATTAACAGCAGAAGAAGATTTTGTTCAACATATTTGGAATTGAGAAGAAAAATATGAGCATATTATAGCAATAATTTATGTGGTTAATATATTAAATGATGGTCTAAACTTAAATTTTATTGAAGAATGATGAGATTCTAATTGACTAATGTTAATGTCTTTAAATGATAAAGAAACACCCAAGACAAATGTATTAAAAAAAGCGTTAGATAAATTTATTCTCTACACTAAAACTCAATCCTCTCAATAACCAAAATATTTCTCTCCATTATTCAAATCATCTTCTTAACAAACGCTTTAAAGCCAAAAGTATCAACTTTTTCTTTACTAAAAATGGTGTGACAATTTGAAAGGTTGGGCTGCCATAAACTTTTAACAAAAAAGCATTAAATCTCTTGAATTTTTTGCTTTTTTATATAATAGAAAATGTAAAAATTTAAATATTGCATTATTTATATTGTGAATATAATATAAATATATAAAAATTAATTATAATAATTATGAATAAAAATACATATCATACATTAGAAGAAGCAAGAAAAATATCTGATGAAAGAATATTAAAAAATGCAAAAGCTTTTTCAGAGAAAATAATCAGTAAACAAAAAGAAAATCAATATGTTTAAAATTGAATTAAATGTAGAAGTTACTAATGAAATAGATAATTTATATTTATAATATACATAAATCATGTCAACAATAAAAGATTGAAAGATATATTATACATCATCTGAAGTGAAAGAAAAATTAAAAGAAAGTGTTAGAATTAAAGCGAAGGATATTGCTAAAAAAATTAAATCTGAAATACTTTCTAAAGAAACATTTCATGTATAATATAAATATATCAGAAAATTCTTATAATAAATTAGATGGATTTATAGATTGATTTACATCTACTTTTATAAAAATGTATACTGATACTTGAATATATGATGAATTATTAATTTGTAATTCATATATTGAAATGTGAGATAGGTTTTATGATTTAATTCTTGAAAAATTAAATGATATTTTTATTCAAGAAAAAATTTATTGAATTTCAACAACATCAGAAAATATATTATATACTACTATTTCAATAAATAATTTTAGATTATTTGTATACTACAGTGAAGACAAAAAATCAAAGAATAGGTTTATTGAAGATATAGAATTTTATAAAAGATAGTTTTTATTATTCCTCATAATCCCATTTCTAAATTCTCTACAATCTTCTGCCATAAAATAATAAAAATTTATTAAACTTTTATACTAATTTAGATTTTTTCATCATTCTTACTATCTTTTGATATTAAAACATTTATAATTATAATATACTTAATAATTACTAAAAATTTTATATGAAAATTTTAACAGATTTATATTTCAAAAAATATAGTGAGAAAATAAATGACTTGGATAAAAAAATAGTAAAATTTAATAAAAATTCAAAAGAATTAGATTTTTGATATTTGACAGAAGCCTCATCAGTTTTTTCTTCAAACATAGAATGAAATTCTCTAGATTTAAATTCATTTATGAATAATAAAAATACTAAGAATAAATCAAAAGAGATAAAAGAAATTGAAAATTTGATAAAAGCATATAAATTTGCACAAAATAATAAATTAAATGAATCAAATTTTTTAGAAATTCATAAAATACTTTCAAAAACTCTTTTAATAAGCTCAAAGAGATGAGTGTATAGAGATCATAAAGTGTGAGTTTTTTGAAGTAAATGACTTATATACCTAGCTATAGAAGCTGAATATGTAAAAGAAAAAATGAAAGAATTATTTGAAGATATATATTACTTACTAAATACAAAATTAACACATCAAGAAGTATTCTACTATTCTTCACTTATACATCTAAAATTTGTACATATTCATCCATTTGTAGACTGAAATGGTAGAAGCGCTAGGATATTAGAAAAATGGTTTTTAACAGAACAATTATGAAAAGATTACTGGAAAATTTCATCAGAAGAATTTTATTGGAAAAACAGAGACAAATATTATAACAACATAAATTTATGAGTTAATTATTATGAATTAGATTATGTTAATTGTAATAATTTTTTGATGATGATAGTAGAAAGCTTATATTTATCATAATTTATGAACTAATTTGATTTTTGAAATTTAATTATACTATCTTCAAGCAATATCAATAATCATTTTTTAAAAGTATTTCTAATTTTAATCATTGTTCATTTAACTTTTTGCAAATATTTTTCTTTTAATATACTTCAAATACTTACATCCTAACTCAAAAATCATGGAAATACAACAAGCGTGGTACAGAATCAGTATAAAAGCATTGATTTATAACGATAAATGAGAGTTTTTATTGTGTAAAGAAAGTAGTTGATTATGGGATTTACCAGGTGGATGATTGGACCATTGAGAGAATCCTAGAGATTGTTTAAAAAGGGAAGTATTAGAAGAAATGTGACTAGAAGTGACTTGGATATCAGAAGAACCAAAGTATTTCATAACAGCTCATAAAATAGAAAGCAAATCTAGACCTTGGCTTGCAAATGTGTTTTATGAAGTAAAAGTAAAGGATTTAAATTTCACTCCAAGCGATGAATGCAATGAAATATGATTTTTTAATACTAATTCTATAAAAGATATAAATGTATTTGTTAATGTTGCAGAATTTGTGAAATTATTGACAATAATATAAAAATAATTATAACTATAATAATTATTTTTTAATATGAAAATTATGTGAAAAGTTATAGATATATCAACATGAAATAGAATAATTACAAATCAAGAACAAGAATTAAATCAACTTATATCTGATTGACTAAATATTACACCAGATATTGTAAAGGAAATATTAAATACTTGAACTAGAGATATAGCAATAGTATGAGAAAATGATTTTAGACAACTTATATTAGATTATATAATATATAAGTTAAAAAAATGAAAAATTGAAATTTCTCAATGAATTAATCTTTGAATTAATTATTTATCTGAACTTTTGTATAAATTTTTATATTTAAATGATGATTCAGAATTAGCAGATATTATATCAAATCCTTATTATATTCATTGGGTTTGATTATGAGAATACAAAAAAGCAGGTGATGCATCAGTATATAAATATGTTTTCTGGGAACCAACTCATAGAGATTCATTATCAAGAGAAGATTATTTAAATTTTGCTATGAGTTGATATATGAATTATTTTTGAGATGAAGAATTTACATCATCTGTTTGAATATTGCTTCCAGTAGTATGATGAATAAGAAAAGAAAAAGAACTTTTTAGAAGAGATTTTTCAATATTATAATAAATTATTATAATTTTTTTAACAAAAAATTATTCAAAATAATTGACTATATATTACCATTATTTATAATACAAATATATTAATATATTATAAAATAATTATGAGATTTTACAAGCAAGAAAATGCCAGAGATGAGCTTACTTTTGATGATGTTTTTTTATTTCAACAACTTTCATGAATTGATTCTAGAACACAAATAGATATCAAACCAAAGTCTCCATTATCAACTACATTACCAATCATATCATCAAATATGAATGCAGTAACAGGTAAAAGAATGGCCGAAAAATTAGCTAGATTGTGATGAATCTGAGTATTACCACAAGATATGGAATTGGATAGAATGTTAAATATTATCAATTATGTACACAATGCTGATTTGAGACTAGATACTCCATTAACTGTAAATGAAAATAATAATATCAGAGATGCAATAGGAATTATTAATAAAAGATCATATCAAACTGTTATAATGGTAGATGTTCTAAATATACCAATTTCAATTTTCAAAGAACAAGATCTAATAGATAAAGACGAATATACGAAATTGAAAGACTTAGTAAAATCAAGAAAATTAATAACTTGAAATGAAAATATCAGTGATGAAGAAGCTTTTAATATCATGGAAGACAATGGTATTTCTAGTTTACCAATAGTAAATAGTGATTGAGAATTAATATGAATATTATCAAAAAATGATACAGTTAGAAATGATATATATTCTCCTAGTTTGAACAAAAACTGACAACTAGATGTAGCTGTAGCTTTATCTGTAAATGGCTACAAAAACTATATAGATGAGCTAATAAATGCATGAGTTAATACTATATTTTTGGATACTGCACACTGATATACTCAGAAAATGCTAGAAGCAATAAAAGAAGTAAGAGATAGTTATAATGATATAATAATTGTTGCATGAAATATCATGAGTGGCGAATGAGCTAGAGACTTGATAAAAGCATGAGCTAATTGAGTTAAAGTATGAATATGACCAGGAGCAATGTGTACTACCAGAATGATGACAGGAGTATGAAGACCGCAATTTTCAGCTGTTCATGAATCAGCAGTTGCAGCTAGAGAAAATGGGTGATTTGCAATTGCAGATTGATGAATCAGGTACCCTAGAGATTTAGCATTATCATTAGCTGCTTGAGCTACTCATGCTATGCTGTGAACTATATTATCAGGTACATATGAATCTCCAGGTGATATAAAAACAGATAATGATTGAGATTTATATAAAGAGAATTATTGAATGGCATCAGGAAAAGCAGTATCAGGTAGAACAAATAAATTATCTAAATTTGAACAAGCAAAAAGGGAAAGATACAAAGAATGAATCTCTAAATCAAAAATATATAATATAAAACCATTATGAGATATAGTTGATAAATTTAGAACAGGATTAGAATCATCTATTTCATATTCTTGAGCAGAAAATATAGAACATTTTCATGATAAAGCTATTATTTGAGTACAAACTCAAGCATGATTTGCTGAATGAACTCCACATGGAAGATTAAAAAAATAGTTTAAAAAACAACTCAAAAGTCATTTTGAGTTTGTTTTTTAATTAAATATTTATCTTTCCCATTCATAATCTTTTGCCCATTTATAAATAATTGGAGAATTTTTTACTATATCTTCTCATTCTATAAGTTTCCAATTTTTATCTTTTTCAAAAATTGCTCAAGTTTTGCATGAAATTATATTTTTTTCATTATTACATTTTAATAATGCTCTATATAAATAATGGCCATCTTCAAAATCTACATAAACATCACTTGTAGAAGTAAAACCATATCAATCAGCAAACCATTTGCCATTTACTGGTTTTTTTTCTGAAAAATCATTAATTATATCTGTAATATTTATTTCTACATAATTAATTATATCTTGGTATGTTATATTATTTGTAGTTTCATTATTTTGTTGATTGTTACATCATATTAAAATAACTGAAATGAGAGCAATAAAACTTATTTTAATTATTTTTTTCATAGCATTATTTTAAAAAATAAATACTGAACAAACAATGTAAATATAATTACTAATTATATAATAAATGAAATTTAAATCAAAAGATATTTTAATTAACAAAAAAATTGGATATTATCCAATTTTTTTGTTCTTTTTACATACCTTGAGCTACACCGTAATATGCAAAATTTAATAAATATAATCCTAAAACTATAAATATTAATCATATAGATTTAATTGTGTTAATTTCATATTTCATAGATCTTGCCCATTTTGTAAAAGAATCAGGTAAAGCTAATATTAATGATGAATCTAATAATACAGCCCAACCAATAATAGAAATAATTAACTCAGGAGTTCATTCTAAAATATTATTATTTGAAACCATATAGGCTCATAATATCATTCCGATGATTCAGACAAATATAAGTGTATGACTTTTATCTGTTACGTGTTCTAGAATATTTTTATAATATTTACTATTGATAAATAAACCAATTCAAAGTAATAATAATATAGGTCCTAATACACTAGATGTTAATACTGTAATGTTCATAATACGAGATTTAAATTAATAATGTATTATAATATTAACATATTTTTTTTTAGATGCAAAAAATTGAGAGTTTTTTACTCAACTTCTTCTCAATCTAGAATATTATCTTTTCACTCAGTAATAATTTTATCTCATGCTTTTAGTCAACTTATTGCTACAAAACTACTATCACTATCAATTATATTAATCATTTTAAAAATAGCTTTTTTGTTTTCTATCACATATACTCATGCTTGACTATATTTAGTAATTACTGAATTAATAGGAATGATGATTTGTTTTTCCTTGTTTTCTTTTCATAGTAATAACGTAAGTCTATCTCAAATATTTGTTTTATCATCATTTATTAGTATTTCTATATAATTTTTCTTTGAGTTTATATCTAGAGTATTATCTATTTTTGTTATTGTTCAGCTAAATGTATTATCTATTTTTTCATTTTTTAGATTTACTATATTAGAGTTTGCTAGTCAATAATTTACATTATCTATATATGTTTTTATATATTTTCAGTCAGTAGATGATACTTTTATTATTGGTATTCCAGCTCCTATTACTTCTCCAATACTGAAATATTTATCTATTATTATTCAATCAAAAGGTGCCTTTATTATACCAGATTCTATACTATTTATTGCTAAATTTGCATTCATTTGTATTTCAGATTTTTTACTTCATACTTCTGATAATTTTGATTTGATTTGTGATAGATTAGCATCTATTTCAGCTAATTTTGATACTTTTTCTAGTTTTGTTAATTCTATATTTTTAATAGCTTCTTCTGCTCATATTTTTGCAATATCCAAACTATCTTGTTTTATATTTATTGCTGTTTTTAGATTTTCTAGATTCTTTGATATATCAGATGCACTTATACTTTTACCTGTTTTAGCCATATTTAAATCTTCATTTGAAATAGTTACTGCATCTTCTAATTGTTTTATTTTTAAATCATAATTTTTATCGAATGAATTTATTGATTCTATTGCTCATTTTATTCAAGCTCAACTAGGACTCAAAATAGCTAATTCTAAATCTCATAACATATTAGAAACTTGATTTTGCATATTTGTAATAGTATTTCAACTTAAATTATAAGATTCTATACTGTTATCCAAAACATCTTTTGTATCATGTAGATTTATTCTCAGACTTTCTAAAGTAGATAATGCTTTATTTAAAACTGTTAATAATGTATCTTTTTCTATTTCAGATTTTCATACTACATTATTTGCATACAGTTTATATGTTTCATCATAACTATTACTAAACTCAATAAATGAATTTTCAGCTTTGTTTTTAGTACTACTTTTTTTAGCTCACAAATATACTTCATATGCATCATTTTTATTTTTGTTTGCTTCAGTTACTCATATAATAGTATCTATATAATCTCTAGCATTTCTAGCAATAATATATGCATTAGTTAGAGAACTTACTGCATTTATTTGAATATTTATCTTGTCATTTTGAAGTAATTTTGTACTATTTTCTAAATTATTTTTAGCCATATTTAAAGCATTTTCAGCTTGTTTTATTTTTTGCTCATTTGACATACTTGTATCAGTATACATTTGATTTGTATATTTGTAGTTTGATTGTGATAATTCTAAGTCTTTTTTTGCAGTTTCAATATTTATACTTGATTTTTTATAATTATTTTCTATTAGATTTATTTTACCATCATATACTTTCTCTATTGCGGATTTTATATTTGCTGTATCATTTAACATATTCGAAGTATCTATTCACATATTTCTTAATTCACCTAAAATAGCTTGAGCTCAAGCATAGTGTATACTTCATTCTTCGTTTGAGAGAATAGCTAAAACCTGACCAGCTTTAATTTTATCTCATTTGTTTACATATATTTCTTTTATTCTACCTGGTACTTTAAATGATAAATCAGATACATTCATTCCTACTACTGTTGATAATATGGAATCTTTTGACGAGATAAATCATTCTCAAACTGTATGAGTTTGAAAGTATTTTTTTTCTATTACTTCTTCTTTTGTACAGCTAGTAAGTAAAATAGTAGAAATAATTATAATTGATAATATTTTTTTCATAATTGTATTAATATTTAAAAGAATATTTTTTTGATTTCGTTTATTAGTTTTTCAATATCAAGGTTTTCAGAACAATCAAATATACAATATTTTTTTGATAAATCAGATAATATTGATTGTAGCAATATTGTTTTTTCTTGATTGAAAGAATATTTTCCAGCTAAATAATCAAAAAATAAATTGAATAATTCTCTGTTTTTTATACTTATTAAATCCCTTATAATTCAGATTTTACAATATCATTTTTGAGAAACTACTGCGAATAGATTTTTAGATTCTAAAGGATATTTTATTATTCATCTAAGTATTTCATCCAAGTTATTACCACTTATTAAGGCTTCAATAAATAACTTGTATCTGTTGAAAGAATATTCTAATACTTCAATAAACATTTCTTCTTTAGATGGGAAATGATAATAAACAGAAGCTTTTTTCATACCTAGTTCACGAGCTATTTCATCCATTGTTACATCTGCAAAGGAATTTTCCCAAAACAGAGTCTCAATTTTTTCTAATAATTTTGTTTTCATCTTTTTGTTTTATATGTTATTTGTGTACACTGGTTCTAACCCATCCCCCCTTTGGGGTACTTCCATTAAGTTAAGAAGTTTTCTACTTAGGTTCTAATCCCTCCCCCTGCGGGGACTCCCTTTGGAAAAGGGAGAAATTTCTTCCTTTTTAGCCGAAGGTGTATCCTTTAGGGCCAAAAGGAAGTACCGAGGTACGAGGGGATGGGTTAAAATAATTCCTATATTTCCTTACTATGTTTTATTATATTTTTTAACTGATTATCTTTTGCATCATCTTTATGATATTTTATTAAATAATCATAGTAAAATATAGGTATAAAGAATAATGTTAATACTGCTGATGCTGATAATCACCATATAATAGACCGAGCAAGTCAGCTCCATACAGGATCAGAAGTTATTGTAAGACTTCAAAATACTCCTGTTATACTTGTTAAAACTACTGGTATAAATCTTTTTTTAGATCATTCTATGACTGCATATGCTAATCATTTTCATTCTTTGATTAATTGGTTTATATAGTCTATAAGCAATATTGCATTTCATACTACAATTCATCCAAGTGCTATAGCTCAAATCATAGCTGTAGCTGTAAAATATTCTCATCAAATCAAATAAAGTATTGAAAAACCAGGGAATATTCAAAAGAAAGATAATAAAAATGTAGTCATAACTATTCATCCTACTCTGAAACTTTTAAATTGTGCAACTATCAAGAAAAATATTGCAAGTAGTGACATAATCATAGCAGTTCATAAATCTCTAAATGTATCCATAGTGATTTCCCATTCTCATCACCATTCTATCCTATATTTTTTCCCATCTTTAATTCATTCAAATTCTATTTTGTATGGTGAGCTAGATATTTTTTTGTATCATTTTATTTCAAATTGTTCTTTTCCTAATAAATCATACATTTCTAGTACAGGATATACTACAGAATTTTCTCATATTTCAGCGAATATATGTATAGTATTAGTTCTAGAATCTGTATATATTTCTGGACTTGTAAAATCATTTTTTAGTTCAGCTATTTCATCTAGTTTTACTTTTTCTCATTTAGTATTCGTGAAATATATATTTTTTAAAAATGCTATATCTCAAGTATCAGTTTTACTAAATCATACTAGTATTTTCGATGCTTCTATTTTTTTATCTTTTGAGCGAACAAATGATACTTGTAAATTATTGTATATTCATCAAAGAGTTTGATATACTTGTTCTATAGTTAGTCATTTTTCATTTATATAGTCATCGTTTAATGTTATTTCTATTTTTTTATATGGACTAGAAATAGTATTTGTTAAGTCAACTATTTTTTCTTGTTTTTGTATTTGTTTTACTGTTGATTCAATGGCTTCACTGAATTGAGTTAATTCATCCATATTTAAGTCTTCTTGTCATTTCACTTTTATGTGAAAAGTAGCCATAGTAGGAGGTCCTGGAGGATCTTCCATAAGTCTTAGCTTGATATCTGGATATTTATTATGTAGATAATTTTTTAATAAACTACGTATTTTTATAGTATATTCTTCTGATTTTATATCTCTAACATTACTATCAATCAAGTTTATTCTAGTACTTATCTGGTTAGACATTACACGATTATTTCATCATCTAAATAAATTAGCAAAATCTCATAAAAATTTATCTCAAATAGTTGAACTCACATTTTCTACTATATTTAAATCTTCTGGTAATTTTTGAGCTTTTCATAATAAAAAGTTAGATAAATCTTTTTCTATTTTTTTTGTTTGTTCTATACTATAATCACGAGGTGCATCTATCCATACATATACTTGATTTTTATCAGCTTTTGGTAACATCCTAGCTTTGAATATTCATAGCATTATAGGACTTAGAATAATTACAAAAAGTGATATCCAAAACATATATTTCAGTATTTTCCTAGATTTCATTGTTGCCTTTGAATCACTTATATATTTAGTGATAATTTTTCCATATTTAGTTATTGTTTTTGATTCTTTATTTGTGTTTTCAGTATTTGAACAGTTATCTGCTTTACAAAATTTTGATGCTAAAAATGGGTTTATACTCAATGCGATAAATGTTGAAGCAACTAGTGCAGTAGATGCAAAAATAGGTATAGGTTTCATATAATCTCACATCATACCTGTTACTGCAAACATTGCAAAAAATGAAATTACTCTTGTGATTGTAGATAATATTACGCTATTTCATACTTCTCTTATACTATCAAGTATTGCTTCATTTTTTGTTTTACCATTTTTATGCATATTAGCTAGATGCCTAGAATTATTTTCTATTACTACAATAGAATCATCTACAAGTATTCATAGTGATAATATCAATGCAAAAAGAGTAATTCTATTAATATCTAGTCAAAAAATTAGAGCTACTATAAATACTATTCATAATACCATAGGTATACAAAATGCAGCATTTAAGGCGTTTTTGTATCATAAAAATATTATTAATAAAATAAATACTATAGCAATACTAACAAATAAATTCATAATTAGTTCATTCGTTGCATCTTTTGCAGTTTCTCATTCGTTTTGAATTACTTTTATATCTATGTTTTTAGGTAATTTTTCCTTTATTTCTTCTACTTTATTCAGAATATTTTCTACTACTAAAACGGCATTTGTTCACTTCATTTTTGCTACTCATAAAAATATTGAATTTTTACTTGTATTTTTATCTGAGTAAGTGTAATAACTAGCTATATCTATAGGTCAAGAGGATATTTCAGAAATATCTCTGAGATATATCTTAGTACCAGAAATATTTGAGATTATTAGTCATTCTAATTCTTTTTTTGTGTTATGATTTGTATTTATTATTATACTAGTTTTAGTATCTGTTACTATATTTCAAACTGATTTATATATTGAGCTAGATTTTATAGTAGATAATACTTGTCATATATCTAAACCAAAACTTTCTATCTTTGATTTATTTAGTTTTATACTTATATTATCTTCATATCATCCTATTATGTCTATTACTGTTGTATTTTCTACTTGTTTTATCTCTTCTTTTAAGTTGTTAGCTATACTTCTCAGATATATTCATGTTTCTTTTTCAGTTAAGTCATTTCATTTATAAGTAATAGCCAAACTTACTTGTGGTAACTCTTCAGGATCTATTGATTTGATATTTATATCTTGTACTTCAAATGGTTTTAAATCATAGTTTGAATACATTTTGTCATATAGTCTAGTTTTGGCTATTTCTTGAGATATTCATACTTTGAAACTCACCATTACAGAAGTGAAATTATCACTAGAATATGACATTATTTTGTCTACTCATTCTAATTCTTTTACTTTATTTTCTAGATTTTTGGCTACAAATTGACTAGCATCAATACTAGAATAACCATTTACAGGTATTTGTATATTAAATGCTGGTGCAACTATAGAAGGGTTGTATTGTTTTGGAAGCATTATGTATGATCAAATACCAAAAAATACAATTATACTTATTATTACAAGTGTAATTTTTTCATTTTCCAAAAAAAACTTAGCAAATTTTTCTATCATATAAATTAATTAATATTATTCTACCAAACGATAGGTAGATTAATCATATTTTATGTTTTGTCAAATATTTAGTTTTTTTACTTTTGTTTTAATATTCTTTTTATTAATTAGCACATATGATTATATTAAATATTGACATACACTTATTAATAATTATAAATTATATTATTAAATTTACTTATAATTTTAAACTTTTTCATATATGAAATCAAGATTAGCTGAACATTTAGTTACTGATAATATAGATAATGATTATATTCCAACAGATTTTTCATTATATGCCAAAAATCAAGTAAAAAATATTTTAAAAAATGGAATAAATGACCAAGCTATAAATAGACAAAATGTTGAAGCTATAACAATAGATTGAGTAGAATCTATGGATTTGGATGATGCTATTTGGGCAGAAAAAACTCAAAATTGATATTGTGTATGGATACATATAGCAGATGTTTCTGAATTTATTCCTATTTATTCACCTCTTGATATAGAGGCATTTAAAAGAACTACAAGTATATATAGAAAAAACAGTATTATCAATATGATACCAGATGAATTAGCAGATGATGTTATTTCACTAAATCAAAATTGACCAAAAAAAGTATTATCACTTCAAATTGACTTGGATGAACAAGCTATAGTTCAAAATTATAAATACTATGAATCACATTTAACAAATTTGATGAGATATGATTATTCAAGTTTTTGAGAAGATTTTGAAAACAGGGATTCAAATTATAATAGTCAAATTCATTTATTACATGAAATATCAAATAAATTACTTATTAATAGACTTAAAAGTTGATCAATAATATGATATGAGGATGAAGATAGGAGATTGTTTTTATGAGAAAAATTAGAAAAACCAATAATAAGTTATAGTGAAAAAATATCTCATAGTATTATAGAATCACTAATGGTTTTAGCTAATACTACGACAGGTAGATATTTGTCTGAACAATGAGTAGATGCTATATATAAAAAACATGAAAGTTTATGAGAGAGGGGTTTTTATACATCATCAAATTGATATCATATTTGATTATGAGTAAATAATTATACTCATTTTACTTCACCTATTCGTAGATATATAGATATAATTGTACATAGAATAATAAAATCAATAGAAAGAAAAGAAGAATTACCTTATAAAAAAAATGATTTAGAATTAATATCAGATCACTCAAATAATACTAGATTAAAAATTGAAGTATTGTGATCAGAAGCATGTCGCGAAATGAAAGCAGAGCAATATTTAGAAAAAACAAAAAATAGATTAGGACAAGATCCAGAAGTATATGATATAAAAGATTATATAAGAATTAGTGTTTCAAAACACAAAAAAATGCCTAATTGCATGAAAGAAGCAATCAAACATAAAATAGATACTACATCAATTTGAAAATGGTGATGGGTTGTCGGAGTAATATTATTTGGAAAAGATAAGGATTTAAAAGAATATCTAAGAGATAAGTTATTAACAAATAGAGAACTGAGACCCGGAAGAATATTGAATATGATAGTACAAACTCAAATACTTAGATGAGAACAAAGTATATTTGAATCTCGTGAAATAGAAAACAGTAATACTTATAGTTTAGAAATACTATTACACTGAAATAGAATCTCATATTGTTCAAGTAATACTTGAAAATTATGAGATATGAATCAAATAAAATGAAAAGTTAGACTTAAAATAATAGAAAAAATATTTGATTATTTCATTAGCCTATAACCATTTCTTTTTTTTGAATACAATAATCAAAATTATTGTTACTATAATACAAAATATCCACCAAGCAGGATAAGTCCATTTCATAGCTAATTCTGGCATAAATTGGAAATTCATACCATATACTCAAGCTAAAAATGTAAGAGGGATAAATATAGCTGAAAATATTGTAAGTACTTTCATTATTTCATTTGTTTTATTGCTAACAGTAGATAAATATAAATCAAGCATACCAGATGTTAAATCTCTAAATGTCTCTACTGTTTCTATTGCATGAATTGTATGATCATATACATCTCTTAAATATATTAAAGTATTTTTAGTAATTAATTTGTTTTCACTACGTTGTAGACTATTTATTACTTCACGAAGAGGCCATATTGATTTTTTCAGATATACAATCTCTTTTTTTAGACTATATATTTTGTTTAACAAATTTTGATTTGCAGAAAACATTAGCTCATCTTCCAATTCTTCCATTTTTTCACTTATTTCTTCTAGAACTGTAAAGTATTGGTCAACAACAGCATCTATTATTGCATACATTAAGTAATCTGATCATAATTTCGTTATTTTTCATTTTTTACTTAAAATTCTAGCTTTTACTCAAGAAAAATCATCATATTCATTTTCATCAAAAGTAATTACATAATTCTTTCATACTAAAATACTAAATTGTTCAATTAATACTTCATGATTGTCTTTTGAAAAATTTATAATTTTCAAAACTATAAAAGTATAATCATTATATTCTTCTATTTTGGGTCTTTGAGTAGTATTAGCTATATCTTCAAGTACTAATGGATGAATTTTATATATTTCTCATATTTCATGAATAATTTTTTCGTTGTGAACTCATTTTATATTAATCCATTTAATAGTTTTTTGAGTATCATAATTATTCAATTCTTTTGTTGATTTTATTTGAATTTCATTTGCTTCATTTTCATTATAATTTATTAAGCTTATTTTTATTTTTGAATTTCTTTTTTTTCATATATATTTTATAGTTCAAGGAGAGCTAGCTATTTTATCAGTTTTTGGAATCAATCTAGATAAACTGAATGTAAAAGGATTTTTTATAAATTTTGTTATTTTATCAGTTTTTGGAATAGATATTTTCATATTTATTTATATTTAAATTATAATTGTTTTTATTATATCTATTATTATTCATTATAAAAACTTTTCTAAATAATTTTATTTGTTAAATTACATAATTAATATATACTATGTCAACTTATAATAAATAACATTTCAAAAATGAATTTCAGTGAACTAAATATAATCCCACCAATACTTAAAGCTCTTGATAAACTATGATTTACTGCTCCAACTGAGATACAAGAAAAAGTGATTCCTTTAGTAATAAAGTGAAAAGATATTTTATGATGTGCACAAACTGGTAGTGGTAAGACTTTTGCTTTTGCTCTGCCTATTTTGCATACGCTTTATAATAGAAGATTGGAAGAATGATTGGTAGAAGGTAAAATAAAAAGAAAAATCAAAGCATTAATAATAGCACCAACTAGGGAATTGGCTATTCAGATATGAGAAACATTTTCTCCATATTGTACAAATACTAATTTTAAGCATACAGTTATTTATGGTGGAGTAAACCAGTTCCATCAAGTAAAAGCAATAGAAAAATGAGTAGATATTTTGATTGCAACACCTGGTAGATTGGAGGATTTGATTAGTCAATGAATTATTAAGTTGTCTTATGTAGAAATACTAGTACTAGATGAAGCAGATAGAATGCTTGATTTATGATTTTTGTGAGATATCAAAAAAGTGATGAAGAGAATCCCAAAAGAGAGACAAACTCTGTTTTTCTCAGCTACAATGCCAAAAGCTATAAAAGAATTAGCATCTAGTCTACTACATTGTCCTGAAGAAATCACAGTTCACAAAGTGGCTTCAACTACATCAACTATCAAACAACAAGTGTATCATGTAAAAGCAAGTCATAGAAGACAATTATTACAATACTTGGTAAAAAAAGCAGAGTATGATTCTATACTAGTATTTGTAAAAACAAAAGATGATACAGAATATGTTATGGAATATATACAATCAGCTAAAATAAAATGTGATAATATTCATAGAAACAGGTCACAAAATGCTAGACAAAGAGCATTGAAATCACTTAAAGACTGAGAAATAAAAGTACTAGTTGCAACAGATATTGCTTCTAGATGATTGGATGTAAATGATTTATCATGTGTAATAAATTATAATGTTCCAGGTGATCCTGAAACATATGTTCACCGTATAGGTAGAACAGCTAGAGCAGGTAAGAAATGAGTATCTATTACATTTTGTATAGAACAAGATAAAGAAAGTCTAGCTAATATAGAAAAATTGATATGAAAAAAACTAGAAGTAATAGAAGATGAAGCATATAAAAATGAACTAGTACCAAAATGAAAAATACTATGATATGTGAATTTCGAAGAATGATTTAAAAAAGACAAAATAAAAAACAAAGCAAAACCAGGGAAGAAAAAACATTATTGAAAGAAAAAATAGAAATAACCCTACCTTGAATTCCTTCCCTTCATACGAAGGGCAAGAGGCTACAAATGAGAAATAATCTTTATGAAAAAATTATTAATAGCAACATGAAATCCTTGAAAAGAGGAAATGTTTAGAGAATTACTAAACTCGCAATGATATGATTTAGTATTTTTGTCAGATTTGGATTATGAATTTGAAAATCCAATAGAAGACTGACATACTGTTGAAGATAATGCTTTTATAAAAGCAAAATTTTTCTGTGAATTGACAGGATTACCTACATTGTGAGATGATTCATGATTTGAAATTACTGAGCTTAGTTGATTACCATGAGTCAAAGCTCGTAGATGGGCAGGTGAATTGCCTGATTCTATTTCTGATGATGATTGGATAGAATTTTTCCTAGAAAAAGTAAAACATATAGAAAATGAGAAATTACAAGCTAGTTTTCCATTTGCTAGATGTCTATACTTACCAGATTGAAAATACTTTTTTCAATCAGATAAAATAGATATTTTTGTTACTAAATCACCTAGAAAACCATTTATTTCTGGTTTTCCTGTAAGTTCTATATGCTTATTCCCAGATGGTAGACATCAGTTAGATGTAGCTAGTGATGATTCAATATATAATGAACAAAGAAAAAAAGATTGATTATTGAAGTTGTTAAAAAACATCTAAAACCTACGGTTTTAGATGTTTTTTTCTTCTACTTCTTTTTTCGAATTATCTATTTTTAATTTTTCTACAAATGAAACTATTTTTAATTGAATATTTAATATATTTCTGTGTTTTTCTATAATATATACTTTTAATATTAAAAAATCTTTATCATATTTAAATCTTATTTTATATTTATATCCTATGTAAGTTTTATAGTTTCATATATTATTAATATTTTTTCTAGTTAATTCTTTGTCTAAATACTCTTTTAATTGTATTAAAAATTCATCAAAATTTACTTGGAATAAATCATTTTTGAAGTAGATTTCTATTTCTTCTTTTCTATAATTATTTATACCTAGTTCTTCTTTTCTAACATTTTCTACTATAAGTTTAAAATTTGGTACAATATAGAATTGTCAATTATGCTCTCAATTCTCACTTTTTCAAATTATTCAGACATTCAAAACATTCAAGTATATTATTTCTCATCTAATTGTATTATTATGGTCTCATATCACTATATTTTCTCATATTTTGTATTGAGTAGATACATAAAAGAATCATATAAAAGACAATATAACTTCTTTGAAAGTTATTATTATAGCTCACACAGCAATTGCAAGAAAATTGAAAATACTAGGAGCTCTAAAAAGTATAAGAAATGCTCATATAGTAAATATAATTACAAATCTCAGTAAATTAAGAATATTTTTTCATTTATAGTATTCTATATACAAGTCTTGGTCCAAGTTTTCTAAATGATCTATTTCTTCTTTTCACATATCCATGTATTTTTTACTTATGTCATTTTTTACTTTTTTAAGATTTTTTCTTATTATTATTTCTGTGATAAAAAATCATAATAAAAACATTATTCATATAACTGTATCCAGGTTAAAGTTTATAAATTCAATTATTTTTGCTATGTTAATCTCTTCCATTAATTTTTAATATTTATTGTTAAATAGGACTATCATTATATATATTATTTGATAAAGTCTATTTTTTTTTAGATTTTTACCTATATAAATTTCTCCCTTTTTTATTGAAATGTATCCTTTAGGACAAAGGGAGTCCCCGCAGGGGGAGGGATTAGAAAAAAAGTCCACATTTTCTCCCTTTTAAAAAGTTATTCTACAAATATGAATAGATTTTACTAAACTCTTGACAATTAATAAAAATATTTAAAAAGATATTTGACAATTTAAGAAAATATTTTAAAATATACAAAATATAATTGTAAATACTAATCGTTAATCCAATGTTTAAGCTAAATAAACATAATTGAGGTATCATAAATTCATTAAAAGAAAAGCTAGTAAAATCCTATACTCATTTTTTTGGGTCTAAAATTAGCAATATTTTAGATAAAAAAGAATTTAAATCAAAAACTATATACTTCGATAATATTGAGTATATACTAGAAAATGGAAAATTGTTCAAAATTGAAAACTGACAAAAAGAATTAATAGAAATCAGAGATTCTAAGTGAATAAAAATAACAAATATGGATGATATTCAATTATTAGAATGAAATCCTGTAGCATCTATAATAGTTAAATCAATAAACTGAAAAAGTTATATGTTCAATAGATCATTTGAACAAATAAGTGATACTTGTAATGCGAATTATGAATTTGAAAATATTATAGAAGAAAATATAACATCTACAATCTCATTTGGAAAATACAATTTAGCATTTTGACAAAATTTTTACTATTTATTAGACTATAATAGTGATAGAAATAAAAAATATTTTTTAAAAGATGAATATTGAAATGAAATAATTTCAAAGAATGTTTTTAGAATGGATAACAATATTTATATATTATCTAATAAAAATAATATCTACAAATTTAGATATTGAGAAACTTGATTGAAGGAAATTAATACTAATGAATATTTGAATTTTGTTAATTCTGATAATCAAATAAGTAAAATATTTACATCAAATAGCGAATTATATACTTTTCAAGATAAAAAAACAGGAGAATTTCACAAAAAATCAATTGATAAAAAATTATTGATTTGAAAATGATATATAAAAGAAGAAATAAATAACTCAAGAGTTACAAATTTCTACCTAACAAAATCAAGTAATTTATGAGAATTGGATAATATTGAAATAAATTTCCCAAAAGATGAAGAAATAGCTCCTATATTGAATCTGAGCTTTAACTCTGGAGCTAGATTTGAACTGACTTTTTGAAATATAGCAGAGTACTTATTATTTTTTAATCATGTTAAGTCAGATTTTAATTTTGAATTCAAAAATAATTTGGATCCTATCTCAAAGATAAAAGCATTAAAAGATAGTAAATGGATTGTTTATAAAAATAAATTTTGTTGAGTAATAGATATAAATACATTTGAAAATATAAATAATGTAGATTATATAGAAAATTATGAAATCAATGATAATGTTTCATTAAACCAAACTGTTAATAATATAGTTTGATACACTAATATTACAAAAGATAAATTATTAGATAAGTTAGAAAAACTAGAAATAGAAAAGGAATTAAATAATCAAAGAATAAAACAAAATCATGAATTTATAATTACAAATGAGAAGAAATTATTAGAATTTTTGAAATCTAAATGAAAATTTTTATTACCATATGAGTGATATGATTTAATATGAAAATGATTTATAAGAGAGTTACAAATAAATAAAGAAGATTTAGAAAAATCAATTAAGGAATTAAAGAGAATAAGTAAAGAATTATTTAATAAAAATTTACAGTTAGATAATGAAATATCATTAATATTATCTAATATTAATGATATAAATAATAAAGATAAATTTTATAATTCTAAAAATGATTTAAAAATACTAAATGATAATATAAAATTATATAAGAAAAAAATTTCTTTATCATTAAAACAATCTGATAAGATAATGCGGTCTGTAAAATTGAGGGAATTAGAAAACGATTATAATTTGAAATTACTATTATTTAAAGATTCACTTTATACTGATTCAAAGAATTATAAATACGATAAAGAAATAAAATTATTGTCATGAAAACTAAAAATATTAGAGCAAGAATTAGTAAATCTACAGAATAATAAAGTGGAAATAAAGTGAGAAAATATAGATACATATAATTCTCTTTCTCTTACAAAAATACAATTAACTAATACAAAACTATATAATTGATCTGAGTATTATTTTGAGATAAACTATAAGAATAGTAGTGAAGTAGATTTTCCTGCTAGACTAAAAGTGCATTATAAATATAAGTGAGCAAATGAATTTATGTTTTCAAAAGATTATCTAGTAGTAAATTATGAACATTCTGATAAAGTATATAGATGGTTGGAAAAAGTAACTAAAACTATGATAGATATAAGAAATATAAAAGATAAATTAAAAGATATAAAATAATCTTAGCAATGCTAGGATTATTTTATTGATTAATACATATATTGACTATTTATAAAAAATACTTATATTACTGGTGCATTAATTTTGAAAAAGGAGAATAATATGCAAAATATTTCTGATGCTGTAAAATTAGGTTTATGGCCTGAGTCTAAAGTATTGACAAGCGAAAATGGCTTGCCAGAACTGGAAGAATTGGGTTACAATCTTTTCTATATTGGCAAAAATGCTGATTTGTACTTTGTTGCTGGTGATGTTCCACATGTACTTTTGGTTCGTAGTGATCGTACTTCTGTGTTTGATATTCCTCTCGACTTGCAAATAGTTGGTAAGGGGATTGTTCAATCTCAGATTTCTGATTTGGGTTTTGATTTCGCTGAATCCATGGGCATTAAAACAGCTCGTAAAAAATTACCTGTAAATTTGCCGGAGTCTGTAAAAGAACGTTCTCAGTTGTTTGAATTATGCAAACCTGTTTATACTTTGCATAACAATGAAACTGTAGGTATGGAATTGATTTTCCGTAAATATTTAACTGGTAGTTTGTTCAAGATTTACAAACAAGGTCTTGATCCTTACGAGTTGTTTTTACCGGAAGGTATGAATGAATGGGATAAATTTCAATCTGTTATTTTTACTCCCACTACAAAGGGTGAGAAAGATATACCAATGAGTGGGTTGAGAGTAAACATCGACTTTTTTGATATCGTTGAGAATTTATTAAGACTTTTCAATCAATTCTATGAGGAATGTTTAATTAATGGTATCGTAGTGGTGGACACAAAATTTGAAGTTTTTTATAACAGTAATGGTAATTGGGTACTAGGTGATGAAGTATTGACTCCTGAAAGTAGCCGTTATATTGATCTGGAAGATTTCACAAAAAATGATTACATATCTATGGATAAACAAATCCTGAGAAACTATGGTGAACAAGCTGGTTGGAAAGAGCAAGCTAAAACATTAGAAAAAGGACAAAAGCTTCATGTTGAAGTGCCAAAAGAAATACAAGATAGAATCTTGAAAGGATATATTGATGTATACAAAACATTGAAAAGACTTGCTTAAAGGCAAAAAATGAAAAGGTAATACTGTATTTTAGGTATTATCTTTTTTTCTTGACAAAAAAGATTTGCATTTTAAAAATAATTTTATATAATCACCGTGTCGAAAAAATAAGAAGTTTCAAATGACTCAATATAATGGGATTTAATTAATTTGGGTTAATGAAACTAGTTGATATATTTACAATATTTTTATTGTAATTATATCTGGTAGCGTAATAAATTAATTACATTATAATTGTTTTGTTTGGAAGTTCACATCTATTTAATATATAGAAAAAGAGCTTGCAATATTATTATGCCAAGTTCTTTTTTTGATTTTTATCATTAAACATATATTAAATGTCAGAGTTAATTAAGCAAATAGATACAGAGGGAACTAGTATGGAAGTTACATTTTCGGATTTAGGTTTATCAGAAAAAATGTTAAAAGCTATTAAAGCAAAAGGATATGTTTATCCAAGTGCTATACAAGCTGCAGTAATTCCATTATTATTAAATGGAAACAAAGATATTATAGGTCAAGCACAAACTGGTACAGGTAAAACAGCAGCTTTTGCACTACCAATATTAGAAAGATTGGATATTAAATCTAATGGAATTCAAACTCTTGTTTTAACACCAACTAGAGAATTAGCAATTCAAGTTGCAGAAGAAATAAAATCTTTTGCTGATTCTTGAGTTAAAGTTCAATTACTTTATGGAGGTCAAAATATTAGAGATGAATTAATAGGATTAAAAAATGGTCCTCAAATAGTTGTAGGTACTCCAGGTAGAGTTATTGATCATTTATCTAAAAGAAGAACATTAAAAATAGAAAATCTTAAATATTTCATATTAGATGAAGCTGATGAAATGTTGAATATTTGATTCAAAGAAGAAATTGAAGAAATTATTCAATTCACACCAGAAAATAAAAAAGTATTGTTATTTTCTGCTACAATGCCAAAATGAATCCAAGATATTGTTCATAAATATATTAAAGATCATGATAAAGTAAGTATAGAAAAAAATGAATTAACAAATTCTAATATAAAACAAAAATGTTATAAAGTAAATGAAAGAGATAAATTTGAAGCATTATGTAGAGTAATTGAAGTAGAATTTGATTTTTATGGAATACTTTTTTGTAGAACAAAAGCTGATGTAGATGATGTAGCAGCAAAATTGATGAGTAGAGGTTACAAAGTAGAATGAATACATGGTGATGTTGATCAAAAACAAAGAGAAAAAACATTATCTAGATTCAAAAACTGAGCTATCAAAATACTTGTTGCAACAGATGTGGCAGCTAGATGAATAGATGTAAATAACTTAACACATGTAATTAATTATTCTCTTCCAGATAATCCAGAAACATATACACATAGAATTTGAAGAACAGGTAGAGCATGAAATAAATGAGAAGCTATTTCATTTGTATCTAGAAAAGATTCAAGATGACTTTCTTGGATAGAAAGAGCAATCAAATCAAAAATAAATGTAGAAAAATTACCAGATGTAAGTCATGTAATAGAGTTCAAAAAGAAAAGATTAATAGACAATACTAAAGAATTATTAGTTAATACTTGAGAATTAAATTATATAGATTTAGCTAAGAGTTTATTAGAATTAGGTGATGCTAATGAAGTATTGGCAGCAATCTTAAAAGAAGCTTATGGTAAAGAATTTTCGACAACTCATTACAGTGAATTAAAAGAAGATAGTTTTTCTTCAGATTCTAGAGATAGAGGTGATAGAAATGACAGAAATGATAGATGAGAAAGAGGATTCAGTGGAGTACCATGAGAAAGAAGATTATTCGTAGCAAAAGGTAAACTAGACTGATTTACTCCAGGTAGTTTGATCCAATATTTAGAAAAAGAAGTTGATTGTAAACTTGGAGATATTTGAAGTATAGATATTATGAGAGAATTTTCTTTTATCAATTTAAAAGATGAAGATGCTGATTTTGTTCTTAGAAAATTCAAAGATGCAAATCCTAGAAAACCAGTAGTAGTAGAAGCTAAACAAAAAGATGGTGGATCAAGTTCAGGATGATCAAGAGGTTTCTCAGGATGATTTAGATCTGGATGAAGTTCTAGAGGTGGTTCATGATGATTTAGATCTGGTGGTTCTATTAGATCTTCAAGTAGTGGATGATCAAGAAGTCAATGAGCTCCAAGAGGTAGATAACAAAAAATACTTTACAATTTTGTAAAGTATTTTTTTATTTTTCCACCACTTTTATCTCAATATTATCTAATATTTTTGAAATCTTTGTTATAAAAAATGGTCTTATTACAATTTCTACATCACTTATTTTTGGGCTATTTAGAAGGATTTTCTTAGCTTCTTCTTCATCCATTCATGATATAGTTGTTTTTAATTTTTCTATATAATTATTTTTTTCATTCAAAAAATTAAGTGAAAAAAACGCTTCTACTTGAGCTGTTGCTTTTATTTCTAGGGGTTTATTTTTTTTATATATTATATCTGATATCCTAAGAGATTTATTGTTGATTAGATTTAATTTTTCTATATCTACAATCATACTATCTTTTATTGTATTTGATAATTTACTTAATACTTTTTCAGTGTTATAAATATAACTAGTAATATTTATTGTTCATGATAATTCAAAATTATCTAAAATAGTTCATTCTTTTAATTTATCTTCTCACATAACTTTAAAATCGCTATAAATCAACATATCATCAATTCATAATATTTCATGTGTAATATTATTTGTAATGTTTTTATTTTGTATTTCAATCTTTATTTCATTTAATGCAAGTTGTTTCAATTTTCATTCTAGTATTTTTTTTGCATTATTAATATCTTCTTTTGATAGTATTTTTTGTACATTATCATCTCATCATTTTATTTCTTGAATAGTTTTAGCATATATTTTATCTTTATTTTCTTTTAATCCAGGTAATTTTAGATGAACTCAAGCTCATATATTAGCATTACTTCATACTATTTTTCATTTTGAATCTTTAATTTGAGAAGTGATATTTATATCTACTTTACCTGGGATTATTCATCATGTTGCTGTTATTTTTGCTTCAGGAATACTTACATCACTATCAGTTGTAAATAATATTGCATCATCATTTTCTAATCTTGTATTTTTTATTAATAAAACAGGTTCTTCTAATTCATTATAAAAAGTTACTTTTCATTTACTTCTTTTTAGATTGTCTTCTTTTATTCAAGTTGTTCAAAATTGTTCTGTTAAATAAACTATTTTTGATATTTTTGTTAATTTTATAACTTCATTATTAACTAGTTCTAGGCTATCAGCTTCTCTAAATACGAAATTCTCTGATTTAGTTTTTATAGATATTTCAGGAGTAATATAAATATAAGTTTTATTTACTGCGAAATAAAATATAAATATAAACATTAATAATGATATAATTAATCATAATAAGAAAAAACCTATTTTTGAATTATTTGCTGAATATTTTTTTTGATATTCAAATATTATATTAGGAGTTTTATTTCAGAATATCTGTTTGAATTCTGTTATATATCTCTTTACTAAATATTTGAAATATTCTAAAAATGTATAATTATACTCCAATAAATCAATATCTCACATTTCAGAGTATTTTATTCACAAGCTTTTTCCAATATTTATTGCTGTTTTATCCTTTGTAATCAATATCAAATCTTTTGCTCATGCTTTATTTCTCAATATTTTAAGAGATGTATAATTGTGCAAAATAGGATGTCAAAAAGGGAAATCAAGAACGACTTCCTTTTGTTTACAGTTATTTATTTTAATTATGATATCAATTATTGAATCACTTTTATTTATTTTTATCATATTTTTTTAATTATCTCCTTTTTAATCTTCCCTTTTCAAGGGAAGTCCCCAAAGGGGGATGGGTTACTTTTTTTACTATTATTAGAATATCTAAATAATAATAAATTTCAATATTTCTTTACAAAAAAAATCTAATTGATAGAATATGATAGAAAAAAACTTATCAACTTAACCCACCTTTGAATTTCCTCCCTAATATTAGGGAGGAAGGCTCATAAAAATTTGTAGCCTCTTTCCCCTGATAAGGGGAGAGAATTCAAGTGAGAGGTTTTAAATACCAACACATTTTTCATGGAAAATATAAAACAAATAATAGAATTAATAGATGCCGCAATCAAGCCAGATGCTCAAATGAATATCATGTGATGAGAGATAATTGCAGATGGTTATGACTCAAAGGTAGATTATTATAGATGATTGGTTGCGAATTCTATGGATTGGTTAACTAATTATCAATCAGAATTATCACAGAAATATAATTTGAGTAATTTGAAGATCAAATATACTTGAGCTTCTGGGTATTTTATAGAATTACCAAAAAGTCAGTCAAAAAATGTACCAGATATATTTATTCATAAGCAAACACTGGTAAATGCTTCTAGATATATAACAGTAGAATTGAAACAATATGAAGAAGAAGTACTTGAAGCAGAGTGAAATAAATCAGCAAGAGAGTATGAAATATTTCTAGATTTGAGAGAAAAAATACTTGATAATTTCGAATGAATAAAAAAAGTAGGAGAACAAACATCATATATAGACTTCTTGGCTTCATTGTCTGAAGTAGCATATACTAGTAATTACACGAAACCAGAAATACATGAAAAATATGATTTTCAAGTATTATGAGCTAGGCATCCAGTAATAGAACAAACTGAAAAAGATTTTATAAGTAATGATTTAACACTTACAGAAAAAAAATATGTACATATAATCACATGACCAAATATGTGATGAAAATCTACATTTTTGAGACAAAATGCTCTGATATTATTGATGGCACATATAGGTAGTTTCGTCCCAGCTAGAAAAGCAGTTATTCCACTTACTGACAAGATTTTTTCTAGAATCTGAGCCAATGATAACTTGTATTTATGACAATCTACTTTTATGGTAGAGATGCAAGAAGTAGCAAATATATTGAATAATTCTACTAAAAATAGTTTCGTGATAATAGATGAAGTAGGTAGAGGTACTTCTACTTATGATGGTATGAGTCTAGCTTGGGCTATTCTCAGAGAAAATCATGACAAGATAAAAGCAAAAACTCTATTTGCAACACATTATCATGAATTGATAGACGAATCAAAAAAACTATCAGGAGTAGAAAATTTCTCAGTAGCAGTATGAGAAAATGAAGATAATCTAATATTTTTGAGAAAAATAATACCAGGATGAATAAAAAAATCATTTTGATTAGAAGTAGCAAGAATAGCTTGAATATCAAGTGAAACTATAAAAGAAGCTAGAAAAATGTTAAAAATGTTAGAATTAGAACATAATAAAATATCATGAACTCAAATGCTTTTATGATGAATTGACACAGAAGAAAAAATAATAGAAAAAATAGTAAAACAAGAAAGTAAAGTAGAAAAGGAATTACAAAAAATAGATATCAACAATCTCACACCTATAGAGGCATTGAACAAGCTAAGTGAATTGAAAAAATATCTTTAGATTAGACCAACCCATCCCCTCGTAGCTCGGGACTTCCCTTGTCCTAAAGGATACATTTCAATAAAAAGGGAAGAAATGTATACTACAATAAAATCAATAAATCTTCCCTTTTCAAGGGAAGTGGCCTTTAGGCCGATGGGTTATTTTTTACAAAATTTTTTTATTTGAAAATATAAATAAATAAAGTAAACTATTTCAAATTAATATTTTACTTTTTTTTATGGACAAATTTTTTGAGCTAATGACTAATGGTACTGATATTTCAGTGTTAAATATGTCAGAATGTAAATATTGTAGTTCTAAATATCCACTTTATTCAATTGAAAAAGAACAGTATGATAAATATGGCTTCAAATATACAGATATTTGTCCTACTTGTAATTTCAAGTCGCTATATAGTTATATAAATGATAAGCATTTATATAATAGAAAATACTCAAAAACAGGGAACAATATTATATCAATATTATCAGAAGATTTTAGTTGAGAAGTAATAGAGGCGAATAATTATAGAAATAGCTTGGTAGATGATTTGTGATTCAAATATTCTAAAGAAATCTGACCAGACATTTTTGCTGATTTTTTTAAACTATATAATGATTTTCCTAAACCTTCCAGACTAGTTTTTCATTGAATAGAAAATTGAGACTATTCTAGTCATGTAGGTACTTCAAAAAATCTATATCTAAGTTATTGTATATTTGCAGAATGTGAAGATATATATTATTCATTAAATATAAATAAATCAAAAAATGTATTTGACTCTTATTATATATTGGATTCTTCAAATGTTTATAGTAGTCATACTATTGGTACTTCGCATGATGTGAGTTTTTCTAGAAATAGTGTAGATTGTAGTGGACTACTTTTTTGTAGTGATATGAATAACTGTAAAGAGTGTATTTTTTGCTGTAATAAAGTAAACAAATCATATATGATTTATAACAAACAATATACAAAAGAAGAATATGAATGAATAAAAAAATGAATATATGAAAAATTATGAGATTATAATCAATTCAATTTTTTTAAAAATAAATTTCAAGAATTTCTAGACCAAAATTTGGTAGATGCTACTATAAATATAAATAATTGCGAAAAAGTTAAAGGAGAAGCTACTTTTTATTCATCAAACTCTATAAACTCTTATAATTGTAATTGATTGTCAAATAGTATCAATATCATGACTTGATGAGATTCAAGCAATGATAAATCAGAAAAAATATTAAATTCTGTTGAATTCGGTTTAAATAATGAAAATAATATATGAAGTTTTTGTTTTTGATATAATACTTACAATGTAAATTATTGTTGATTTATATCTGAATGTACAAACATAGACTATTGTATAGAATTAGAGTGATGTGAAGATTGTTTGTTTTGTGTGTGACTTAGAAATAAAAAATATTGTATATTAAATAAACAATATACAAAACAAGAATATTTCAAGCTAAGAGAAGAAATAGTAAATCATTTGAAATCAACTTGAAAATGGTGAGAAAATATACCATTTAGTTCTAGTCCATTTCCATACAATGATACATTAGCATATGACATATTCAAAGTAAATAAAGTAATATATATTGATGGAAAAGAAGAAATAATAGATGAAAATGCTATATGAACTGTACAATTATTATGAGATAGTTTCATAAGTGATGCGATATATGATATGTGATGAAAAGAAAAGATAAAGATAAAATGGAGAACAAAAAACAAGGAAATAAATATTCCAGAAAATATGGAAATCCTAAAAACTGAGAATATTGCTAGTATCAATCAAGTCTGAAAAGATATATTAGATAAAGCTATAATATGCGAAGAATCTGCTAGACCATTTAGAATAATAAAACAAGAATTTGATTTTTTGAAGAAAAAATGATTTCCAGTACCTAGAATACATCAAGAAAATAGAATAGATAAAATACATTCAGATAGACCAAAATGACAAATGCATATATGAATATGTGATAATTGTAAACAAGAAACATTAACAGTTTTCAAAAATAAACCAAAATACAAAGTCTTTTGTCCAGCGTGTTATAAACATTTTATGTATGCTTAGTTATTAAATATTAATGCAAAAATATGGAAAAACTTAAATATTTTCAAGACATAATAAAAAATAATAGAAAAAATACTGCTTTTAGAGATTTCTTAAAAGAAGTGGTTTCTTGGTCTACAGTTGTACTATATAGAAACAATTGAATAATATCAAAATTTCCTGAAACAGATAGAATAAAGACTGTAATACCAAATAAAGATTTCGAAAATTCTAGAGATGATTTGATAAATCATTGAATAGATTATGATTTTTCTAAGAATTTCTTTGATAATTTTTCTGATTTATTAAGGACTATAAATATTTTTGATTTTATAGTTTATTGAGCAGTTGAAAATGTATTTTTCTCTGATATGGCTTTAAACTCTAGAAATGTGTATTTATGATTTACTATAATTAACAATTGCGAAAATGTTTTTTATTCATTTTCTGTAAAAGATAATTGTAAAGATGTATATCACTCAGTATCAGTTTATCAAAATTCAAGTATAGTTTTTTCTAGTAGTTGAGTAAATGAAAGTTATAAAATATTTTATTCTAGATTTATAAATAATTCTAATAATATTTGGTTTTCTTCGAATCTGACTTGATGTAGTGAGTGTTTGTTTTGTAATGAATTGGATAATTGTAGTTATTATATAGAGAATATAAAATATGAAAAAGAAGAATATTTAAAGAAAAAAGAAGAAATATTAAAAGATAAGCATAAATTTCTAGATTATTATAAAAAAGTACAAAAAGTAGGTAAAAACTACAATTCAACAAATGTATCAGGAAGTGGATTTCATAATTCTATAGATGTAAAAAATTGATATTATTGATACAATGTAAAAAATGGAAACAATCTAATATTTGTATGATGAATAAATGGTAACGAAAATATGTATGATATAATTACAGCATGAGCACCTAAAGCATCTGATTTGTATGGTATTATGTGAGCAAATGGTGAAAATCTATATATTTGTATGAATGTAACTAATAGTTCAAATATTTATTATTCATATTTCGTGACAGATTGTTCATATTGTATTTGATGTATTTGAATAAAAAATAGAAGTTATTGTATTTTTAATAAACAATATACAAAAGAAGATTGGGAAGAGTTAGCAGACAAAATATTATCTAGTATGGAAAATGATTGAAGCTTGTGAAAATTTTTCCCCTGAAGAATTAATCCATTTTATTTCAATGATACTATGGCTTGATTATTATGAAATTTCAAAAAAGAGGAAGTAGAAAAAGAGTGATTTATGTGGAGAAATGAAGAAGTAAAAGTAGATATACCAGAATGATTAGAAGTAATTTTTACCTCATCCCAACCTTCTCCTTTGGAGGAGAAGGAGCAAGAACAAAAAAGTTCACCTCTACTCCAAAGGAGAGGGGCTAGGGGTGAGGTATCTAATTATCAATGATATGACTCAAATTGAAATTGGCATATAAATCCTGATATACAAAACGTAGTTATAAAATGAGAAAAATGAAATTATTATAGAATAGTAAAAATGGAATATGAATTTTTGATTAAATATTGATTACCAATTCCTGAATTACATTGGATGGATAGAATGAAATTAAATTTTTGAATATAAAAATAATTTAAAAATATGGAAAAACTAAAATACTGGGAGGATAAAATCAAGCAAAAGAGAAAAAATACTCCATTTTTAAAGTTTTTATTAGAAATAACTAGTTGGTTACCAATATCATTTTATAAAAATAATTGAAATATTTCTAAGTATCATAAATCAGATAGAATTAATATATGTTCTATTGAAGAATATCAAAACAATAGAGATAATTTGTTACTAAAATGATTTTATTATGATTATACAAAAGATTTTTTTTCAAATTATAAAAAACTTTTTCTGAGTATAAATCATGAATGTTTATTTCAAGCTTGATTAAATTATAATACAAAATATGCTGATACTGCAGTAAATGTTAAAAATGTTTATTTAAGTAATACTGTGACAATTTGATCAGAAAATGTTTATTATAGTGTACTAGTTAGAATAAATTCTAAAAATATATTTAATAGTTTATTTGTAGTAGATAATTCAGAAATAGTTTATTTTTCAAAGTGAATTAATAAATCATTCAAAATCTTTTATAGTTCTTTTATAAAAAATAGTTCAGATATATGGTTTTCTACGAATTTAACATGATGTAGTAATTGTTTATTTTGTGACAATTTAGAGAATGTATCATATTATGTAAATAACAAAAAATATGAAAAAGAAGAATATTTCAAAACTAAAGAAATAATATTAAGAGATAAAAGTAAATTTTTAGAATATTACAATAATTTAAATAATAATTGAATTAATCATAATAGCACAAATGTAAGATGAAACAATATAATTGAATCAGATAATATTGAAAATTGATATTTTGTATTCAATACAAAAAATTCAAAAAATTTAATGTATACATGATCGATAACAGGTGGAGAAAATTGGTATGATTTTGCATTTGGTTGAGAATGAAATTTAGATATATATTGAGTATGTTCATCTTGATTTTGATGCTCAAAAATTTATTTATCTAGATCTATTTCATCATCATGTACAAACATTTATTATTCAAGCAATATAGAATCATGTTCATATTTATTTTGATGTATATGATTAAAAAATAAAAGTTATTGTATATTTAACAAACAATTTGAAAAAGTAGAATGGGAAAATGAAGTGTGTAAAATATTTGCACAAATGGAAGCGGATTGAATTTTATGAGATTTTTTCCCATGAGCTTTAAATCCGAGTTATTTCAATGATACAGTTGCTGGACTATTATGAGAATTTTCCAGAGAAGATATTTTAAATAAATGATATTTATGGAGAGAAGAAGAAATAAAAGTAGATATACCAGAATGAGTGGAAGTAATAACAACAAAAGATTTAAATAATTATCAAGGCTTTGACTCAAACTGAAACTGGCAAATAAATCCAGAAATACTAAAAAAAGTAATAAAGGATGAAAAGTGAAACTATTATAGAATAGTACAAATGGAATACGATTTTTTGATGAAACATTGACTTCCATTACCAGAGATGCATTGGCTAGATAGGATAAAAATGTGATTTAAGTTTAAATAGTAAATAACTAATAATTTGAGCAATATAGTTAGTCAACAGATGGCTTTAGCCATTTGAAATATCACATTTCCAAAATAATTATTATCTAATAAATGCATAAAAAAATGAAAATCTGAATATTTATAGGTAGAATGCAACCTTTACACTTATGACATCAAAAAATAATAACAGAAAGTATATCAAATAATGATTTTACTTTTATTATGTTATGAAGTAGCTGAATAATAAATGAGTATAATCCATTTTCAGATTTAGAAAGGAAGAATTTTATTGAAAATATATTTAAAGAATATAGAAATAAATACAAAATAATTAATTTGCAAGATTCTGATTCAGATGAAAAATGGGTAAAAAATATAGAAAATATAATAAAAAATAATATAGAAAATGAGATAAAAAATTTAACATTTTACTGATGAGATTTCAAAAATGATTATGCTATAAAAGTATTAAAAGAATATGAAGATATTTTGAATTTTGATGATATAAATTTCAGAGAAATAAGTAGAAATAGTATTTTCACTATACATAAATGAGAAAAAGTTTATATTTCAAGTACTTTAGTTAGACAATCTTTACTTAATAAAGATTTAGATTTATTAGAGAAATTATTAGATGTGAGAGTTTTTGAATTATTAATTGATAAAATATCATAACAAAAAGTCAAATTATTTGTTTTATTATAAAAAAATGTATAATGATACTGTTTAAATTGATTAGTATTTTATTCTTATACAAAATATAATGAAAAAAACTTATTTAATAAAAGTTTTCCATTCTTATTCTAACGGTAAACAGTATATAAAAGAGTTTTTTAAAGATATTAATAAAACTCTAAAGGATAAAAAATTTACACTTTGAATAAATTCATCGTGATGAGAAATTTTTTATAGTGTGACTACTAGTGAGTATATTTATCCTGTATTTGAAACTCATTTTTATAGTTATTTTAATGACTTTCAAATTGTACCTGATTATAAATGAGTATGGGAATATGATTTAGATAGAACAATTGTTTGAGAATTAAGTTTAGACAACAACCGGTTTTATCCTTTTAATCATTCTACTTCTGATAATACTGAGTTTATATTTAATTTGTTTAGGAGTTTTGAAAATTTATGAATATTAGAAGATAAAATATGATTATTTATAGATTTAAAACCTATTTTATGAAACAGTTTTAGCTTTTTTATTAAATCAAATATTTTATACAAGATATTTAAAATAAAATTATTTTTTCAATTTTTTAGATATATTTTTAATCATAAAATAACTAAATGATGGAAAAAAATATGAGATAAATATTTTAAAAATAAATTATGACAAGATTTATTTGAAACAAAGATTTACATTGTAATTCAATGAGAAACAAAATCAAATGCAATTTGAAAACTGAGTTCATTTTTTAATAATTTTACTGTATTTAGAAATTATCCATTAAATGAATTTAATTTAAAAATTCATAAAGTATTTGATTTGAATAAAATATCAAAATACTCTGATTTTTTATTGTCAGCAGAAGAATTACCTAGTATATTTCATTTTCCTAGTATTCCAAAAAATGAATTATCATTATTAAAAGTAACATCAAAGAAATTATCACTTCCTATTTGAGTACCTATTTTTAAATACAAAGTAGCAGAAAATTGAGAAAGATATGCAGTTGATTATCCTGAAAGAGCTAATATTATATGAATAAGTGATTACCGTTCTACTAGACTTCCAATATGAATATATGATGAAGATAGAACTAAGCATATGTATGTAATATGAAAAACAGGTACTTGAAAATCTAGATTTTTAACTAGTATGATGATAACAGATATAAATCAATGAAAATGAATCTGAGTAATAGATCCTCATGGTGATTTAATTGATGATATTATGTCTCATATACCTGAAAGTAGAATAAAGGATGTTATTATTTTTGACCCTAGTGATGTTAATTTCCCATTTTGTTTTAATCCATTGGAGACGAATGAAAACGAATCAAAGCAAGTATTAATTAAATGATTTACAGATGTATTCAAAAAAATGTTTTGATCTAATCGGAATTTTAGGATGGAACATATGCTTAGAATGATATTATTAGCATTATTAGATAAACCAAATTCAACATTATTTGATATTGTAAAAATTTTAACGGATAAAGATTATAAAGATGAAGTTTTGAATTATGTAAATGATAATGTAGTTAAAAATTTTTGGATAAATGAGTATCCAAATTTGTCACCTATGTTTGTGTCTGAAGCAGTGTTTCCTATATTAAACAAAGTATCTCAATTACTTTCTATAGAAAGTTTAAAAAATATATTTTCTAGTCATGAAAATAAATTGGATTTCAGAAAAATGATGGATGAATGAAAAATATTATTGGTTAAATTACCAAAATGAAAATATAATCAAGAAATAATATGATTTTTATGAGCCATGTTTGTTACCAAAATATTTCAAGCAGCTATGTGAAGACAATGACTAACAAAGCATGAAAGGAAGCGTTTTTTCTTGTATGCAGATGAATTTCAAAATTTTACCACAGATACATTTTGTGAAATATTATCAGAAGCTAGAAAATATTGATTGTGATTAATTTTGGCACATCAATTTATTAAACAAATCCCACCAAATATTACAGATGCAATATTTGGTAATGTAAGTTCATTAGTAATTTTTAGAGTATCAAGCGAAGATGCTCAGTTTTTATCAAAATATTTTGATCCTTTTTTATCTAATTATGATTTTTCACATTTAAATAAGAGAGAATTTTATTGTAAATTATTGGTAGAATGACAAGTAAAAGATCCATTATCTATGAAATCTGTTTATGTTCCAGATAGAAAATTGAATGAATCACATTTAAATGAAATATATAATTTATCTAGAACAAATTATTCTAGAAATTTACAAGAGGCACAAGATGAAATAATAACTGAATACAAAGATGTGATAGATAAAGTTTGTGATTTGGTAAATAGATAAAAAAAGATAAAAAGAATTAATTCTTTTTATCTTTTTTTAATATCATGCTTGTTGATATTTTAGCTGATTCATAAATAGTTGGAAGTCAACTTCATGGATGAGTTCATCCTCAAACTAAATACATATTTTTAATTTCTTCAAATTCATTATGTGGACGAAAATATAGCATTTGAGATATCTTATGAGATAAATTAAACGTTGCTCAGTTATATATATTATATTTATTTTCCCAATCATTAGGTGTAATTATCAATTTTTCAATTGTATGTTCTTTTATATCATTTATTCAGAATCTTTTTTCTATTATTTCATATATTTTTTGTTCTATTTTATCTTTTTTTGTTTCCCAATCTATTCAGCATAGATTATTAGAAGTAGGTATTAATATATACAATGAACTTGATCATTTAGGAGCCAAAGAATCATCTATTAAACTTGGATTATGAATATAAAAACTAAAGTCATCACTAATATCTTTGTTCTCTGATATATTATCCACAAATCTTTTATACTCTTTGTTGAAAATAATATTATGATGATTTAAATTAGTATAGATTTTATCTAATCACAAGTATAGCATAAAAGTACTACAAGAATATTCTTTTTCTTTTAGTTTTTCATCACTATATTTTTTTCTGCTTTTATTATCTATTAAATTAGTCATTGCATATGCAAAATCCGCATTTACTATTACATAATCTCAAAAAATTTTCTCTCAATTTTCTAATTCTACTCATTTTGCTATTCAATTTTCTACTATTATTTGTTTTACTGTAGTATTCAAGTTTATATTTCATCCATTTTGTTTTACTACTTTTGCCATTGCTTTAGATATTTCATTCAATCATCATTTTACATGATGTATTCACATTTTGTGTTCAAAGTATGACAAAATAGTAAATGCAGCAGGACAAGTCCAAGGAGACATTCATATATATTTTGCTTGAAATGCCATTGATATTTTTAGATCTTCATCCTTGAAATAACTACTTAATCTAGAATGGAGAGTATTAAATAAATCAAGTTTTGGTAATGCTTTCAAAAATCTCTTTTTTAAAAAATCACTAAAATGTGAATATGGAACCTCTAGACAGGGCATCATAGCATCAAATTTCTTTCACTCTTTATCTATATATCTTAGATAATTATCTTGTTCTCAAGGAAATACTTTTTCTATTTCTTTATAAGTATCTTCAATTTTTGCTCTTGGATAAAATTCTTTACCATTCTCAAAACTTAATTTATAAAGTGGATCAATATTTATCAAATCCAAATAATCTTCTACTTTTTTTCAGCTTAGTTCAAATATATCTTTCAAAGCTTTCATATAAATCAAAAAAGTAGGTCCAATATCAAATTTATATTCTCATAAACTAATATTATTATTTCTTCATCATACTTCATTAAATCTTTCATAGATATTTACATCATATCAATTATTACTCAAAATCATTCATGCTCATAGTCAACCAGGGCCAGCTCATACTATTAAAACTTTTTTCATTATATATTATTAATTAATAAATTTTTTAAAATCTTTTATAAATGGTGCTAAATCTTTTATCAAATTAGCATCACTTTTGCATTTTATAACCATTCAATCAAGGTACATCAAACTCTTAATTATAGGATACATATCATCATTAAAAGTAGCTCAATTATGCACAGCTAGCTTGATTGTATCCATCATTTGTTTTGTTAAACTTACTTGTGATACATTTTTTCACCTAAAATCTTGATATAATAATTCAAATTCTTTAGAATATTTTTCTCTATTTTTTATAGGAGAAGTAGACATATTTACAATAGCATCTGCACATTTTTTGTAATCATATATTACTAAATTTTCAAAAAATTCAAAAAGTCAATTTCTAGTTGATTTAAGAGTTTCACTTATAGCTCAATTATCTATTAAATAAATCTTTTCATTTCTCAAAATTATATTTCCAGGGTGTACATCTCAATGAAAAACTCATTCTCCAAACATAAATAATCAATGAATTCGAAAAAAATCTAACAATAAATCATAACTCATTTTTTTATTTTCAAGAAGAGTATCAAAATTATCTCACTTTATAAATTCTGAAACAAGTATATTTTCATTTGATAATTCTTTATAGTATTTAGGTAATGCGAATCTAGATATATCAATATCTCATTTGTATTTTTCATATACAATGTTCAATATTTCAGCATTAGATATTTCATTTAAGAGATTTAGTTCGGAAATTGTAGTTTTTTTAATAGCTTCTAGCACTGCTAAAGGATTTGCTACTTTTTCAAGCTTAGGGTAGAAAAAAATAATTATTTTTAAGAATTTTTCTATTTTTATAATATCTTTTAGAAATATTTCTGAGAAATCTTTTTTTACTATTTTGATAGCCACTATTTCTCAGTTCAATAATACTGCTTTATGTACTTGTCATATAGAAGCGCTTGCTATAGGTGTTTTTTCAATACTTTTAAAATTATTTATCCATTGTTTGTCTACATATTTTTCTATTATTTCGTCAAACAATAAATCATTTGAATTAAAATTTTGAGAAAATAATTTTGATAATTCTATACAACTTTCTTCTGATAAAAAATCTATTCTAAGTGCAAATACTTGAGCAATTTTTACAGCTAATAATCATTGTTTTTGTATTTTTTTTATATCAGGTTTTTTACTGAAAATATTTTTAATCAGTAGGATAAAGCTTATGAAATTCATTTTTTTATTAGTTATATTATATAATGTCTTATTATAGTAAAATTATGATAATAACAAATCTTAAATTCTACTTTTGATAAATAACAAATAAATGTATAATAAAATTTAATAATTTATTATATTATTATAATTATGATTTCAGATAAAACAATAGAAACAAAAAACTGTAAATATTGTGATATTTCTTTTGATATCACTGATAAGGACTTAGCATTTTATGAAAAAGTAAGTACAGTTTTCAGCCCTCACCCTAGCCCTCTCCCAAAGGGAGAGGGAATAAAACATTTATGAAACTGAAAAGTTAAATATCTAATACCATCTCCAACTCTCTGTCCAGTATGCAGACATCAAAGAAGACTTAGTTTTTTGAACCAAAGAAATTTGTATAAAAATGTATGTCTTAAATGTAACAAAGATATTATATCTAGATTTCATATAGAAAGTTGAATCACAAATTATTGTAATGAATGCTGGTCAAGTGAAGATTGGAATCAATTAGAACAATGAATTAATCCAGATTTTACTAGAAGTATGTTTAGTCAGTTTTGAGAACTAGTGAAAAAAACAGTTTTTCAAAATTTGATCTGATCATCATCAAATGTTACTAATAATGCTGTCTATACAAGTCATACTTCTGAGATAAAAGATTCATATTTCGTATTTGAAGCAAATACTATAGAAAACTCACTTTTTTGTTTTGGTATAAAAAATTCTAAATATGCAGTAGATTGTAATTTCGTATGAAATTCACAATATGTATATGAATGCACAGATAGTTATGATATGTATAATTGTTTTTATACTAATAAATCATTTGGATGTAAATTTAGTTATTTTTTAGATAATTGTTACAATTGTAGTTATTGTATTTGATGTAGTAATTTGAATAATATATCATATCATATATTCAATAAACCGGTATCTAAATGAGAGTATGAAGAATATTTGAACAAACTTTGAAATCACTCATTTATTATTAATTTCAGAGAACAATTTAAAGAATTATTAAAAAATAGAATAGTCAAAGCATTAAATATAGTATGATCAGAAAATTGCTTATGAGACAATATTATAAATTCAAAAAATTGTAACAATTCATATGATGTACTAGAATGTAGTGATAGTAAATATTGTACAAATATAAATTATTCTAGCGATTTATTTGATATTTCATCGTATTGAGAAGAATCAAATAGAATGTATGAATCAGTATCAGTATGAAGATATTCAAACAATATATTGTTTTCTAGTATAGTATGAAAATGAGAAAATCTTATTTATTGTATAGAAGTTAAAAAGAGTAAAAATTGTTTTCTATGTGTAAATCTAGAATGAAAACAATATTGCATCCTAAACAAACAATACACAAAAGAAGAATATGAGCAACTAGTTCCAAAAATCATAGAACATATGATGAAGCCACTTCCCCCTCAAATGAGGGGGATTGAGGGGGAGTCTGAATGGTGAGAATTTTTCCCTAGTTCTATATCACCATTTGGCTATAATGAAACAGTTGCTATGGAGTATTTTCCGATAAATGCTCCTAATAATATTCAGAATAGCCCTCACCCTAGCTCTCTCCCAAAGGGAGAGGGAATAGACCAATTGTCTGTATCTTCTTCTCTCCCTTTGGGAGAGACTGAGTGAGGGCTTTTAGAATATGAAATGAGAAAGACATTCAACTGGTCAACATATGAATCACCATTTCCAAAAGTAGAAAAGGTAATAAAAGCAAATATGTTACCAGAAAATATAACAGAAATACCAGATGATATATTGAATTGGGCAATAGAATGCGAAGTTACAAAGAAGCCATTTAGAATAATCAAGCAAGAACTAGATTTTTATAGAAAGCATAATCTCCCAATACCAAGAAGACATCCAGACCAAAGACATATGGATAGAATGAGTTTAAGAAATCCTAGAAAACTTTTTGATAGAAAGTGTGATAAATGTGGAGTAGATATTCAAACTACATATAGTCCAGATAGACTAGAAAAAGTGTATTGTGAGAGGTGTTATGATAATGAAATATATTAGTGCTTTTTACTTCCTTTTTTTATAATATTATAATAAAAAAACCTATTTATTGTAAATAGGTTTTTTTGTTTTGATAATTATTACATTACGTGTTCAATTTCTAAGATTTCTCTTGATAATTGAGTATTCTTGAATAAATCATTCCATAATGGAAATACATCTATAGGATTATTATTTGGTTCTATTAAATCATTAAGTCTCTCCTTTATTTTAACTGTTTTATATTTGTTTATTTTGTTTTTTTCTATTTCTAGTAACTTTTTAGCTGATATTAGACTATTTTCAACTATTTTAGTTTCTTGCTTGTTATTATTTATCAATTCCTCTAATTGTTTTATCTTATTATCAAAATTATGCCATTCTTTTAATTCAAAATGCATATAATTATTATAATAGATATTCTCATTAACTAATATTCTTAGGTCATTTCTAAGTTTTTCCAAAGTTATATTAGCTACATTAATAAACCATAATTTTTTTTTAGTTTCTACAAGCAACTTAGGAAAAAATATTTTTAGCACCTTAACAGTGCTTATTTTTTTATCAGGAACCAATTTATTTAATATAGCTTCTTGATTATCAATACTTTTTCTTTTGTTTTTCATCAATTCTTGTTGTAGTTTTTCTAATTCTTGTTTCAGCTTTTCTATTTGTGATTCAAGAATTGTTATAATTACTTCTAATTTATTATACATAAAAACTCCAATTATTTAATTTTGATTTTTGTTTTGATACTTATATATTACATTAAAAAAATAAAATGTCAATTAAATTTGTAATTAATAAAAAAAAACATATAATAAAAATATATATATTAATTTAGAGTATTAAATCGATGAAAAGCACTTATTTAATCAAGGTTTACCATTCTTATGCAAATGGTAAACAGTATGTAAAAGAATTCTTTCAAGACATAGGTAAAACACTAGAAAATAGAGAAGTAACTCTAGGTGTTAATTACTCTGGTTGAGAGATTTTTTATAGTCTTACTTCAGATGATGCAACTTATTCAGCTTTTGAATCACAATTCTATAGTTATTTTAATGAATTTCAAATTATTCCTGATGACAAATGAGTATGGAACTATAATTTGAATAATACAATTATTTGAGAATTAATCTTAGAAAATAGCTGGTTTTATCCATTTAAATATTCTACAACTGATCAGACTGAATTCATATTCAATATATTTAGAAGTTTTGAAAATTTTTGAATAATTAAAGATAAGATATGAGTTTTTATAGAAATGAAGCCAATAGTATGAGAAAGTTTTAAATTTTTTATTAAATCAAAATTATCATATAGATGGTTCAAAATTAAATTATCATTTAATTTTTTTAAATATTTATTCAATAATAAAATATCAAAATGATGGAAAAATTTATGAGATAAATATTTCAAACACAAATTAGAACAAGATTTATTTGAAACTAAGATATTTATAGTAGTTCAATGAGAAAATAAACAATTGGCAATTTGAAAATTGAAAGCATTTTTTAATAATTTTACAGTATTTAAAAATTATCCATTAAATGAATTCAGTCTAAAAATTCATGAAAATATAGATTCAGTAAAAAATGGTAAAATATCAGGTGTAAATTTCACTAAATATATGTATTCTTCTGAAGAATTATCTAGTGTATTTCATTTTCCAAATAAACCAAAAAATGAAACATCATTACTTAAAGTAACTTCAAAAAAACTTGCATTACCTATATGAGCTCCTATTTTTGATTACAAAGTATTGCAAAATGGTGAAAGAGTAGCTATTAATTATCCTCGAGATGTAAATATTGTAGGTACTAGTGATTATAGATCTACAAAAATCCCAGTATGAATTCATGATGAAGATAGACTGAGACATCTGTATGTAGTTGGTAAAACAGGTACAGGTAAATCTAGATTTTTGACTAGTTTGATGATAGATGATTTGAAACAATGAAAATGAATCTGAGTAATAGATCCTCATGGTGATTTGATAGAGGATATAATGGCTCATATTCCTGAAAATAGAATAAATGATATTATTATTTTTGACCCAACAGATGAAAAATTCCCATTTTGTTTCAATCCACTAGATATTAAATCAAATGAATCAAAACAAGTACTAGCGAAATGATTTATAGATATTTTTAAGAAATTTTTCTGAAGTAACTGGAATCCGAAGTTAGAACATGTACTGAGAATGATTTTTTTAGCATTGCTAGATAAACCAAATTCTACACTTTTTGATATTATCAGAGCCTTAACAGACAAGGATTTCAGATATGATATGATAGATGCTATAAACGATGATGTAGTTAGAAATTTCTGGACAAATGAATTTGCAGGATGGAGTCAACAATTCAATACTGAAGCTATAATGCCTATACTTAACAAAGTATGACAAATATTAAGTATAGATATATTAAAAAATATATTTGCAAGTCATGAAAACAAACTAGATTTCAGAGAAATGATGGATGAATCAAAAATACTTCTAGTAAAACTTCCTAAATGAAAACTACAAGAAGAAATAATGTGATTTCTATGAGCTATGTTTGTAACCAAGATTTTCCAAGCAGCAATGTGAAGACAATGAACTACAAAAGAAGCTAGAACACCTTTCTTTTTATATGTAGATGAGTTTCAAAACTTCGCTACAGAAACATTCAACGAAATATTATCAGAAGCAAGAAAATATTGACTAAGTTTAGCAGTTGCTCACCAATTTATAAAACAAATTCCAGATAATATATCTGATGCACTATTTGGTAATGTAGGTACACTTGTGAGTTTCAGAATATCGTCTGAAGATGCTTTGTATATGCAAAAACATTTCGACCCATTTTTGTGAGCTTATGATTTAGCAAACTTGAATCAAAGAGAATTCTATTGTAAATTACTAGTAAAATGACAAGTAAAAGACCCATTTTCACTAAAAAGTATATATGTAGCAGATTCAAATACTCCACATGATTATATTAATAGACTTTATGATAGTTCTAGACAAAAATACTCTAGAAGTATGGAAGAAGCCAAAAAAGAAGTATTTGCAGAACACAAAGATGTAATTCAAAAAGTAAGTGATTTTGCAGAACCGATAATATAAAAAGAACGATTTATCGTTCTTTTTAATTTACCTTTATTTTATCAAAGATGAAGTGCATTGCCCATGTTAGGTCTTGCGAATCCATTTTTATTCAAAATGGATTTTTTTTGTATATTATAATATATGTTATTTTTATGGGTAATATTTGATATGTATATATTTTCAATTTCATTCAAAAATAGATATTCTACCAATTTTATAGACAGCAATTATATAAATCATCAGAAAAAAATAGATATAGATAAATCAGACAGATTTATAGTACTACCATCGAATTGAGACAACGTAATGTATACAATAAAGAGAAAATGAATAAACAAAGTAGTAATATTAAAAGATTATAAATATGTGATATCAGGAACAAGTTATGAAAAAAATACTCAAGACTTAATAAAGGAAATGTCAAAATATTATAATTCTATATATGATGATAATAGAATTTCTTTATTAGATATTTGAAAAAGGCAATATTTTATAATACAAACTGATCTATTAAATTAATAGATAAACAAATATCTAAATCTAGATATGATATAAATGTAAATATATCTGGAACTTGAGAAATAGTATTTAATGATACATATAATAAATACTGGGAAATCTATGATAAGAATAATAATAAAATAGATTTTAATCATAATAAAACAGATAGTTATACTAATTCATGGCTTATAACTAAACAAGCAGTATATACTCAAATAAAGCAAAATTATTCAAACCAACTCAAGTCAGATTGATATCCTAAAATATTATCAAACTGAAAAAAAGATTTCAAATATTTTTTATTAAATGATGATTGAAGTATAGAATTGGAACTAAAACTATATTTCAAACCACAAAAATACTTCCAAATATGATTACTAATATCATTTATCACTATATTATTATGTATATTTTATTTATGATATTTGAGAAGAAATAGTAAAAAAAATACATAATTAATATTTGCATATTTAAAATATTAATATATACTTATATATAAGTACATATTTAATTATTATTTATCTACATACAAGTATGTTTAAGCAATTAATACTAGATAATCAAAAACTAATATCTAATATAAAAACAATAAAAAGAGATTATGTTTTTTTCGAGGATTTATTAACATTAAATAAAATTGTTAGTTTCATAGGACCTAGAAGAGTTTGAAAAACTTTTTTGATGATTGATTTCATTAAAGAGTTAATTCAATTGGAAAAAATAAAAATAGAACAAGTAGTTTTTATAGATTTTTCATTGAATTCATGAGAAGTAATTGATTATAAAATATTATTATCTGATTTCAAAGAGATTTATACTGATTTAGAACCATTTTTTATTTTTGATGAAATACAAGATATTTTAAATTTTAAGGAATTTGTATTATCTATATATAATTTATGATATAAGATTTTTTTGAGCTGAAGTAATTCAAAATTATTATCTTCTGAGCTCAGTACTCATTTTAGATGAAGGGTTTTTGAATACAAAGTATTTCCACTTACTTTTATTGAAGCAATGAGATTTAGAAATATAGAGCAAAAAAAATATTATTCTACAATAGAAATGGCAAATATAAAAAGTCTATTTAATGAAATATTAGAATTTTGAACATTTCCGGAAATATTATTATCTACTAATAATTTGTTTAAAATTGATAATTTAAAGACATATTTAGATGTACTTATATACAAAGACTTAATAGAGAGATATAGTATAGAAAATGAATATTCACTTAAATATTTGTTAAAAAATATTACTAATTCATATACGAAAACATTAAATATAAGTAAAATTTACAATGAATTAAAATCATTAAATATAAAAATATGAAAAACAACATTATATGAATATTATGAATATATAAAAAATATTTTTTATATATATGAAATAGATAATTATTATAATCCTAAAGCTGCTAAAAAACCTTTTTTATATAATATATGATTTAATAAAATATTGTGACATAAAGAAAATATATGACAATCATTTGAAAATATTGTATTACTGGAACTAGTGAAAAAATACGATAAAGTGTATTTCAAAAAAAATATATGAGAAATAGATTTTTATGTACCAGAAATAGATACAAATATCCAAGTTTGTTATGAACTGAATAATGATAATATAAAAAGAGAGACATCAATATTTGATAAAAATAATGAGAATAATATATTGATATACTATGAAAAAAAAGTAGAAATACAAAATAGTCCAAATTACACAATTATTAGTATATTTGATTTTATTCAAAAAAAAACATAACATAAAACAAATCTCCCTGCTTTTTTGTAGCTATTCTCCCTCCTTAGTAAGGAGGGGGCTAGGGGGTGGTCTGCAGCTATTTCCTCCCTAATATTAGGGAGGGTTAGGGTGGGTTAAGAGTTGAGAGGTGGTCTGCAGCAAAAAAACGATTTTTTTAAAAATCGTTTTTTTCTATCTTATGTAATATCTATATTGATTCTCTCATCACCAAGTTCATCAAACTAAAGTATTACTTCTAGCTCTTCAATCAGATGTACTAGTATTTGCTCAATAAAATGCTACATGAGGTAATATACTAGTTTCTGTATATCAGTTACAATCATATTGTTCATGTGATATTCACCAGTTTGTTCCTCAGTGAGCCATCATTTGACTTAGATTACTATAATTATTTGTTCATTTATCATCTATTATTCACCAAGTAGCTCATTCAGGAAGTTCAATACATTTTTCTACTCAGCTTCATAATACTTTATCTGATAATGCCCAATCTAGAGTAGAACTAGAATCAAAGAATATTTTTCACCATTTATCTTCAGTTGTTGCATTGTTCTTCATTAATACTTCTTTAGCTCCATTACTAGTAAATAATCTATAGTCTTTTAATCATGATAGTGTAGCTCAGGTATAATTTGTTAGGTCATATACTTTTCAATCATATACATTTTGTCTCATTTCTACATAACTTTCAGCATTGGGAGAATCTTTTATTCAGTTATTAGCATAAAATAGTGTCCATCCACCTCAGTTAGTAGTCATATCACAGTAAACATTGAAATTATTTAACTTATCTGGACTAATAGTATATATTCAATTATCAATACCATCACCATTTTTCAAAATATGTAGACAATTTGCTATAGGATTTATTCTAAAAGCCATTTCTTTTTTGATATCTGTTCATATGGCAGAAGTATAATTGTTTATATAAACTATGAAATCATCCATATTTTCATTTGTTTCTATATCTTCTTTTACATAATATTGAGCAGGTAAATAGCTATCTTTATCCAAAAATATTCATAAATCATTTCATGAAGTAAATGCTAATCTTTTTTGATAATAAATACTGCCTTGTTCATACCAGTTATTTTCTTGTAGAGACATTAATTGATATCTATCTCTATCTTTGTTCACTACATAAGTATAATATTTATTATCTAAAGGATCAATAAAATTGCTACTAGATAAATCAAAAATATTATCAGATATATATCATTGTATGTTTATTATTTCTTCATCAGCAGTTATGTTGATTGCTCAATCTGGTATAGGCAGAATTGAATCTTTTGTTAATAATTCTTCTAATTCAAATCCTAAACCATTTATGCTAGTCATTCTTTGACTATCTCTACTATTTTTTAATTGAATTTTATAATAAGAAAAGGCTATGTTAATTATTAACAAGCTAATTCATATTATTACAACTATTTCTAGTATTGAGAATGCCTTTTTGTTTTGCATTTTTTTATTATTATATATAATTTCTATTTTTTATCTGACTCAGGTTCTAAGCAATCCCCTCGTAGCTCGGGATACCCCAAGAGTACTTCCTTCGGGGCGCCCCCTTGGAAATGGAAGAAAAATTTTCTGCCCCTTTTATCCGAAGGTGTATCCTTTAGAGCAGGTGAAGTACCCAGCAGGGGGGTAGGGGTAGAACCTGAGTACACAATATAAAGGGATTAAAACCATAGTACACAATTCCTTATACAGAATAGCCTTTACTACTTACTCTCTTTCCACTTCCAATCATTCTATACATTCAGCCGCATTTTTTCATAGTACTCATATTGCAGTAGTTGGCCAATTACATTCATACATTAATACATTTCTAAGTCATATTTTAGTTCTTATATCAAATTTACCATCTACTTCTCACACTGCGTATCATAGTTTTTTGATAAATTCTTCTAGTTTCAGTGTATCTTCTGATTCATTTTCTACTCATAAGTAATTATTAAATTTGTATAATTCTCATATTTTAACCATATTACCAGTACTTGTTTCTTCGATTGATTCTTGTTCAGTGCTATATTCATCATTTATTGTTAATTCTTGATTATTAGAATTATCTTCACTATTGTTTTGTTCATTTTCTGAAATATCTTCATTTGTTATTTCTATATTATTTTCTTGTTTTGTATCATTATTTATTTCTTCTGATATTTCAAAGTCTTTATCATCTAGATTTTCGCTTATATTTATTTGGCTTATGTATTTATCATCTGGGGGTGATATAAGTAATTCATATTTATTAATGATACTCATGATTATAATTGATAGTCATATAGATATTATCAATATTTTTTTATGAAATCTGGGTATTTTTAAGTATTTTATTTTTTGTAATGTTATATGTTTTTGAGTAATAGAATTAAGTTTGAAATCTGAAAATATTAGTGAAAAAAAGTATATGTAAATAAGAGTAAATATAGATATAATAAAGTTTTTATAATCATTTAATGTATATCATTCTAGTATTTTATTTGTAGATAATGTAAATATTATTGTAAATACTATTAGATTTAACAAGTAATTATTACTGTTGAAATCTTTTTTCACTATTATTGTTTCTATTTTGAATCAATATATTTTGAAAGTGATATATGATAAAAATATAATTACATATGATAATATCAATAATTCTTCTATATTATAAATATATCATATAGAAAATAAAATAGTGAAAAATATAAATATTAAGTAAAATACTATATCATTTTGTATTTCTAGTCCTGATAATACTTTGAATAATTTGTTATCATTTATTTTTTTTCTAAATTTGGTAAAATTTTCTCAGTTTAAATCTTTTAGATTATTATGTAGTGATTTTTTTATATTTATATTTATTTTTCTAGTAATTATAAGAATGAGTGTAAAAGCTAAAAATACTCAAGCTAATTTCCACAAACTATAATCAGTAAATACAAATCTCATCACTTCAATAGAGAATCATATCAAAAAAATTATTCATATAAATATATATAGCATATAAAAATAATCATCTAGTCATTTTTTTGATTTTTTTCATAGTTTTAATAATGATACTTTTTTATGCTTACTTTCTAATATAAATCATACATATTGAGTAATAGCTCAAGTTATCAAAAATATATATGAATATATAAGTGAAGATTCTATTATATCTTCATTTCCTGTTATAGAAAAAATATAAGTATATCCAAACAATAGTATTGCTATATATATTAATAGTTTAATATTAATTTTTACTTTTTCTATTATTATATCAGCAGCAGGAATAACTAGTAATGAAAACAGATATATGTAGTTGTTATTCAAACTAATATTTTCAAAAAAATAACTAGAAATTAATAAAAATATAAAAATACTAAATAGTAGACTGTAAAAGTATTTTACAAAATTAAGAATCATAATTTTAAAATGAATTATTAAAAAATTTATAATAAAATTATATGAGTTTTGTATTTTTTTTCAAAGATTATTTATTTTTGATGTTAAAAAGCTCTAAATATTTTCAGTGTTTCCTTAACTCTATGTTATAGAGTATTATGGAAAAAATAATAGTACACAATTTTTTTGTTAAAAACTAACTTTTAATTCACTATAGTAGTGATAAAACACTTTCTACATAAAAAAATAAGCCCTAGAGCCAATAATTAGTTAAAAAAAATTTGCAATTTGATTTTTTTAGGATATACTATAATCGCTTATTTTATATTATTATGCATAAATATATGAAAGGATTGAAATCAAAGCTATTATCAGCAGTGATAATGACTGTGTTTCTATTGACTTCTAGTCCAATGGTAGCTCATTGATCTAACAATGTTAAAAATGGTGGTTCTACTCAATGTTCTATATTGGAAAGAAAAGAATTGAAACAATTTGAGAAAGAATCTAAAGTTGTTCAACAACAATTATGGAGTGCTGAATGATCTTTGAAATGGTACAAAGCTCAAATTAAACAGCTTAAAAAAGATATAAAAAAGGCTAGTGGTAAAAATAAAATTAAACTACAAAACCAATTATCTAAATTTGAGAAAGAAGCTAAAGTTGTACAACAAAAATTATGGAGTGCTGAATGATCATTGAAATGGTACAAAGCTGAAATTAAAAAATTAGAAAAGCTAATTAAAAAATTAGATAAAGAATGTGATAATAGTGGATATGGACATGATAAAGGTAAAAAGAATGGTAATAAAGATAGTTGAAAAGCTTGGTGGAAAAAATGGTAATATAAATTACTTATAAATGAAAAAGAGGAATATCATAATTTCTCTTTTTCATTTTTTTTGAAGAGATGGGTAGATTGTTGAACAGAAAGCTAAAGCATTCTGTTGATAAGCTAATAAATTTCTATTTTTCAACAGATGGCTTCAGCCCTTTGTGTATTAAATCAATAAACATATGAAATCAAAAATTTATGACTATATATTCATTATTATTCTAGTTTTATCTATTATTTTTTGATTGTATAGATTTTATCCTTATTTTTTTTCTGATGTACCGCTATGATATGATCCTTGATTGTATAGGAGAATGTTTATTGATTACTTCAGTTCTTTGCCGTATGTAGATTTTGCTAGTTTTAGACCACGGACTAGGGAAGCTTATCCACCATATATTGGATTGATGTGAAATACATTTCATATAATATGATACAATGTAGATTTTCTGATAACATATATGTTAGCTATTTTTGGCTCTATTACATCTATTTATATATATTTGTATCTAAAAAAATATTCACAAACAACAGCAATAATATGAATAATTATATTTTTTATATCAATTATTCAGTATGAGTCTTTTTATTTAAATTATTATAAGCAAATATTATGAATTATATTTATGCTTGTTTGATTATATTTACTTGAAAAGAAAAAATACCTATTATCAATACCAATAATAATAAGTATGTTTACTGTAAATAGACCTGCAGGAGTATTTTTTGTTATTATGTTAGTGTTTTATGTTTTGTATGACATTTTAGTATGAATATTTAAAAGCAAAAAATCCATTCTTCTAGCAAAAGACTGTACATTTATCAAGACTGATAAGACTATAGTACAAAAATTGTGTGGATTTGCATCATTGTACAACAGAAATATTTTATATATTCTTCTTACAGTATTATTTTCAGGTATTATAGCTTTGTTTATGTATCTTCCATTGATAGATGAACAGATTCTATCTCTTATTAAACCTCTTACTACTACTTTTTTAGTTAGTTGAACTAGTGGTACATTCTTTTCTTTGGAAGATTTTGTTTGATATAATTTTTTTATTATTATTTTGAGTATTTATGGCATTTATGTCAAAATACAAAAAAGAGATTTTGATTTCACTACTATATGATATTTAGTATGATTATTATGGATAATATTCAGATTATTTTTTTACAATAGATTTTTAATTACATTTGATATATATATTATATTAATAGCTGCATATTGATTATGACACCTATATAGTAAAAAAAAGCTATTTTTATTTATTTTTGTTTTATTTTTTTGAATACAGTCTTATATATATATTGATTATTTGAACGAGAATTGAATACCATTTATTCCAAAAAGTGAATTTGAATTAATGCAAAAATTGGATACAATGCTTCCAAATGATTCTATGATTATGGTTACACATAGACATTATACTCCTCGGTTATTTTGATATACAGATTTACCAGTCATAGCTCCATCAATGTTTGAATATGATTTGTGGGAAAAATCTGACTGGAATAATTGGTTAGCTAGTGATTGAATAGAAAAGTGCAAGATGATAAATGATTACAAAATATATAATAAAGATATTTATATATGGCTATGAGTAGATCAGATAAAGGAAAATCTAGATTGAGCAGATTGTTTTGAGATAATATATGAAAGCTGAGAAAATAAAGTATTGAGAGTGAAAAATTAAAACACAATCTTTACACAGGATAATCTAATAATAATTTAAAAAAAATGAAAAATAAAAACTTAATAATATATACTTCTGTAATAACACTAATAACAGCTATTACATTATTTATACCTTACCAAGATTTATCTATAATTAAATTACTTAGAATAGTATTTGGTAGTATATTCATACTTTTTTTACCTGGTTATATTTTGACTATGACTTTTTTTGATGAAAAAGAAATAGATTTTTTGGAGAGATTTGCACTTAGTTTTGCTTTATCTATATCAGTTGTACCTCTTCTTAGCTTTTATTTCAATCTTATTTGAATCAGAATAAATGAGGTATCAGTATTTTTGATTACTCTTTTTGTAATTGTTATAAACTTAGTTTACATTACATTTTTTAAAGATAAAAAACTATGAATCTTAAAATAAAAGATAAAATTATCACAAGTTTATCTATGTATCTAGTATTATTATTAATATCAATTTATTTTTATCGTATTTGAAGTCTATTTAAATATTCTGATTTTATCACTATATGATTACTTATGATTATTATAAAAGATATTATGTTATTTTTTATAGACTTTGAAAAAGTAACTACTATCAAGAATACAATGACTAAATTGAATAAAGATTATACATCTTGAGATTTATCATTTTGAGATTATTATATATTTATGAATAGGAATTATTATTTTCCATGATTATTAATATTTTATCTAGTATTTATATTACTTCGTCAAATTGATTTACTAGATTTTATTTGAGATAGTTTGTATACATTGATGAATACTAATTTTCTTTGATTAGTAGTTGTTAGTTGAGTAATGACTACATTTAGAGAGCTTGTAGATAAAAAATATCAGAGAAAAGTTAAGTCATACGAATGACTATATAAAAATCTTATAATAAATACATTGTTATCTATTATCTGAGCATTAGTAATACTTATGCAAACAGTAGATTTATGATTATTATCAAATCTAATATGATTAATATCTGGTATACTGATATTTCTAGTAGGAGTGAGTATTATGGAGGAGGAGGAGCTGTAAAATATCATTACCATAGCCTAACAGACCAACATCGCCCTCAGTCCTCACATAAAATAACCTCACCCTAACCCTCTCCTACAGGAGAGGGGGATAATAGAATTATTAAATAATTATTCCATATGCTTCCTCTCCTGTAGGAGAGGACTGAGGTGAGGTTGGGCTGAGTAAAAAATGGTGGTCTGAGAAATAGAGGTTAGGTGATGGCATTTATGAGATTCAGTGGTGGATTATTTTAAAACAAGCCAAAAACATTATTTTATATTATTACGCATTTATGAAATTAATTATACAAATACCGTGTTACAATGAAGAACACACTTTGCCACAAGTTTTGGCTGAATTACCAAAAACAATAGAGGGGATTACTGTAATAGAAACTCAAATTATAGATGATTGATCTACAGATAATACTGTACAAGTAGCCAAAAATTTGTGAGTAGATCATATTGTTTCATACATATGAAACAAGTGATTATGATATGCTTTCAAAACTGGTATAGAAAATGCTTTGAAACATTGAGCAGATATAGTCGTAAACACAGATTGAGACAATCAATATCCAGGTAAATATATAGCAGATTTAGTGAAACCAATCATAGATAAAAAAGCTGATATAGTTATCTGAAATAGACAAACAGCAAAAATCAAACATTTCTCACCATTGAAAAAAGTACTTCAATTTATTTGAAGCTCTTTGGTGAGATTTCTTTCTGATACAAAAGTAACTGATAGTGTTAGTTGATTTAGAGCTTATTCTAGAGAATCATTACTTAGATTGAATATCGTTTCTAGATTTAGTTATGTACTAGATACTATTATTCAAGCAGGTAAAAAATGATTTGTAATAGTAGATGTACTTATGGAAACTAACCCACCTACTAGAAATAGTAGATTATTCAAAAATATATGGCAACATATCAAGAAGTCAACAGCAGATATGATCAGAATATATGCTATGTACGAACCACTTAAAATATTTCTAGTATTAGCTGCTCCATTTTTTGTTATTTGAACTATTGGTATTATCAGATTTATGTTTTATTATTTCTGAGGTTTTTGAGCATGAATGATACAATCATTAGTATTATCATGAATATCTATGACTATTTCTATCTCTCTTATTTCTATGTGAATTATATGAGATTTGATTTCAAAAAGTAGAATGATACAAGACGATATAATGTATAATTTAAAAGTCGCAAAATACGGTGCAACTAACTATGAATTAGAAAAATGAGTAGATAGGTAGGGAATTGATTGAAAAATAATTCACTATAGCCAAAAAGGACCAACCTCACCCTAACCCTCTCCTACAGGAGAGGGGATAAAAGGATTATTATATAATTATTCCTTATGCGTCCTCTCCTGTAGGAGAGGATTGAGGTTAGGTTGGTTTGAGTATAAGAGGACTGATGTGAGGTTGGTTTATGTGCGAATAGGAGAGGTATAGGGTGAGGTTGGTTTGTGTGGAAATAGGAGAGGATTGAGGTGAGTTTGGTTTGTGTAGAATATAATAAATTCAATAAAAACTCCAGAATAATTAAAACTTAAATAATAAATATGAAAATCACAATATTTGGTACATGATATGTATGATTGGTTACAGGGACTTGTTTGGCTGAAGTATGACATGAAGTAATGTGTATAGATATAGATCAAAACAAAATTGATAAATTAAAAGAATGAATAATTCCTATATATGAACCATGATTAGAAGAATTGGTAAAGAGAAACTACAAAGAAGGTAGATTACAATTCTCTACAGATGCAAAACAAGGTATCGATTTCGCTACTGCTATTTTTTCTGCTGTTTGAACACCTCCAGATGAAAATCATAGAGCAGATTTGAGATTCGTAAAAATAGTAGCTCAGACTCTAGGTCAAAATATGGATAATTACAAAGTATTTATAAATAAATCTACTGTTCCAGTAGGTACAGGTGAAATGTGTAAAAATATTATAAAAGAAGAACTTAAAAAGAGAAAGTCTCCCCTGCTAGGGGGAGATTTAGAGGGGGGCTTCGATGTAGTAAGTAATCCAGAATTTTTAAAAGAATGAGCAGCAGTTAAGGATTTCATGACTCCTGATAGAATAGTATGTGGTGTAGAAAGTGAACAAGCAAAAAAAGTGATGAATGACATTTATAAATCATTTATTAGAGCTGATAAACCTCTAGTTTTTACAGATTTGAAATCTAGTGAGATTATCAAATACGCAGCTAATTCATTTCTAGCTACAAAAATAAGCTTCATCAATGAAATAGCAAATTTCGCAGAAATAGTTTGAGCAAATATATCTGATATCAGTAAATGAATTGGTCTAGATCCTAGAATCGGGTCAAAATTCTTACATGCAGGTATTGGTTATGGTGGTAGTTGTTTCCCAAAAGATGTACAAGCACTTATTGAAACAGGTAAAGATTTCTGATATGATTTCAAAATAATCAAAGCAACAGAAGAAGTAAACAAACTACAAAAAGTAAAAATAGTAGATATGTTATTAGAAAAAATCAAACACATCCATTCTCAATTAAATTCCGAAGGACTTCCCTTGAAAAGTGAAGAAATTAATTATTTTCCATTAGCAAACAAAACTATAGCGATATGGTGATTGGCATTCAAACCAAAAACAGATGATATCAGAGATGCTCCAAGTCTAGATGTAATAGATAGACTTATAGGTTTATGAGTATCAAAAATCCAAGCATTTGATCCAGTAGCTATGGAAAATGTATCTAGAGTATTATGATGAGAATCAAAATTGACTCTAACATATACCAACTATGAAGCACTTAAATGAGCAGATGCATTATTAGTACTTACTGAATGGGATGAGTTCAGAAATGCTGATTTTGATAAAATAGTAGAATTAATGAGAGGAAATATTATTATAGATGGTAGAAATATATGGAATAAAGATGATTTAATAGAAAGAGGATTTAATTATGAATGAATAGGGAAGTAAGTACATAGCAACAGACCACACACTACCCCCCTCCTTAGTAAGGCGGGGGAATAGCACTTAACCCACCCTAACCCTCCCTAATATTAGGGAGGGGATAGTTACCAAAAAAGTCCCCCTTACCAAGGGGGATGTCCGCAGGACAGGGGGATTTGCGATTGTGTAAAATATTTACAAAATAAAAAAAATATTTGAAATATAGATATTTTAGGATATGAAAATAAAGTGTACAATTTTTTAAAAAATTATATAATATAAATAATTTAAATTATAAATCATATTTATGAATCTAATAGATTATAAAACAAAGTACAAAGATAAAGAAATACATGATTTTATTGAGTATTTTTTGACTTCTGCATATGTAAATATGGATATAGAAGATGAAGCTGTATTTGATAAAAATGAACTATATACTAGATATAGGTTTGTGTTGGATAATTTAATTCAGAAATGAGTTTATAAATGATTAAATTATAAATAATATGTCAAAAACAGAACCAACATTTAGAGAGACAAAACTTTGAGTATTACCAATTGAAATGATAGAAAATATTATTTTTGATAATATTATACTTGTAAAATCGTATATTTTTGAAAATTATAATAATCTAGATTTTAATATAGATACTCTTTTTTTGCTACATAAAATGCTATGTGAAAATATTTATAATGATGCTTGAATACATAGAAGACACAATGTAACTATATGAAGTTTTGAACCAATTGATTTTTTTAAAGTTCCTATAGAGTTAAAAAATTTGGAAGAAGATATTCTAGAAAGACAAAAATATATAAAAAGTATGCAAGATAAAAAGGAATTTTTAGCTTATGTTATGTGGAAGATTTTATGGATACATCCGTTTTTTGATTATAACGGAAGAGTAACAAGATTGTTTTGAGAATTATTTTTGTTAAAGAATAATATGAATTTGACTACATTTGAATGAACTAGTAGAAATAATTTTATAAGTGCTATGAAAAAAGCAACAGATGAATATATTTTTGATGATATTATTAAATTATTTTAATATATATTTGAATATAGGATAGAAATTAAAGAACAAAAAAAGGGGATACTAAAGTACGAAAACTTTTAGAGAACCCTTTTGTATTGATACATATGCATTATATCATAATAAAAAAAAATCAAAACTTTTTTAATTTTTTTATAGATATTTAAGAGTGATATATACTTAACCAACCCTAACCCTCCCTAAAATTAGGGAGGGGATAGTTGCAGACCACCCCCTAACCCCCTCCTTAGTAAGGCGGGGGAATAGCTACTTAACCCACCCTAACCCTCCCTAATATTAGGGAGGGAATAGCTACAAAATAAGTCCCCCTTATTAAGGGGGATGTCCGTAGGACTGAGAATTTGTTTTGGGTGAAATAGATTCAAAAAATAAAAAATATTGATTTTGAAATATATTCCTTATAATAAAGGAAATAATATATAAATAATTCCTTTAAATATGATAAAAAAAGAAATATTGCTGAATCAAAAGAAAATTTTGGATTTAAAATTGATAGATAGAAATTTTGATATAGAAGAAATATTAAGTATTTTTGATTTAAATAAAATAATTGCTTTAATTGGTTCTAGAAGAGCTTGAAAGACATTTTTGACATTTCAAATTATTCAAAAATTAATTAGCAAAAATATAATTGAAATAGAAAATATAGTTTATGTAGATTTTTCTGGATTATTAAGTAAAAATATTGATTTCAGTAGTTTGGAAGAGGATTATTTATCATTATTTCCGGATAAAAAGCCATTTTTTGTATTTGATGAAATTCAAGAATTAGATGATTTTCCTAGTAAATTGATATGATTATTAAATAAATGATATAAAATTATTATTACTTGATCAAATGCACATTTATTAAGTAAAGAAATATCTACTTTATTGAGATGAAAGGTATACACAAAAGAAATATTTCCTTTAGATTTCAAAGAATATTTAATTTTTAATAATATTAAATATGAAAAAAATGATTTAATACTAAATAAATCTAGATATAAGTATGAATTTAATAATTTTTTAAAATGGTGATGATTTCCTGAAATTGTTTTGACAGAAAATGAAATAGTAAAAGAAAATATTTTGAAAACATATCTAGATGTGATGATTTATAAAGATTTGCAAGATAGATATAGTATAAAAAATGATTATGTTTTGAAATTTTTTATAAAAAGAGTTTTATCCACTTTTTCAAAAGAACTAAATATAAATAAAATCTACAATGAATTGAAAGGGAATAATATAAAAATCTGAAAAGATAGTTTATATAATCTCTATGAATATTTAGATGATATATATCTGATTTCATGATTAAATAATTATTGGGCTCAAATAAAATGACTCAAAAAAACTTATTTAATAGATGTTGCATTTGCTAATTTTGTATGAAATGATGATTTATGAAAGAGATTTGAAAATTTTGTTTATATAGAGTTAATAAAGAAAAATTATGAAATATTTTTTTTGAATAAAACATATGAGATAGATTTTTATTTACCATATTACAATACATACATTCAAGTAGTATACAATTTAAATCAAGAAAATATTGAAAGAGAAACACAAAATTTATTGAAATTAGATTGAAATAAAATAATTATATATCATGATATAGAAACTGATATACACTTAGATATAAATATAAATTTTATCGATTTTAGTGAGTTTGTATTTAACTTTGAAATATATTAATCCACCCTAACCCTCCCTAAAATTAGGGAGGGAATAGCTACAAAAAAAGTCCCCCTTATCAAGGGGGTGGCTGAAAGCCGGGGGATTTGCGATTGTGTAAAATGAAAAATTAATAGATATATTTGCTTTTTAGTACCAATTAATTATAATATTAAAGATTTTTAGTACTAAAAACCCAAAAATATGATATATAGAAGAAAAAAATATTTAGATAAGATATATAAATCATTAGAAAATGAAAAATTAGTTTTATTACTTGGAACTAGACAAGTTTGAAAAACTACGATTCTAGAAATATTGAAAGATGAATTAAAATGAAAGATATTTTTTTATTCTTTTGAAGACGATTTTTCTAAACAAGAATTTAATTCTAAGGATGATTTTATAAATTATTTCAGGATATTATTATGAGTTAATTTTTATGAGGATTGATATTTTTTGATTGATGAGTTTCAATATATAAAAAATTGAGAACAGATATTGAAGTCACTTTATGATGATAAAAATATTAAACTTAAATTTATAGTTACATGATCATGATTATGGACATATAATGAAGAAAATAAATGAACTTTAGTTTGAAGATGAACAGAAATATTTGTTTATAGTTTTGATTTTTTTGAATTTTTAGATTATAAATGATTAAATGTAGTAGATATTTCTATTGAACAACTAAGTAACAGTATTATTTCACTTGTTCAGCCATATTTTGATGAGTTTATTACTTTTGGTTGATATCCAGCTGTATTAAATGCAGTAACAAAAGATGAAAAAATAAGAGAATTAGAAAAAATAATAAATAGATATATAGAAAGAGATATAAGTTTCTTTTTAAGTAAAGATGAATTAATAAATTTTAAAAAGTTCTTCTTGTATCTAAATACTCAGATAGGTAATTTGATAAAAAAAGAATCAATCTCAGAATATTTATGAATCAAGTTAAAATATATAGAAAAATACTTATTAGTTATGGAAAAAACTATGTTTATTTCCAGAGTTTATCCATATTTCAAAGATAAATCAAAAGAGTATTCAAGTTTACCAAAATTTTATTTTTCAGATGTGTGAATACTGAATTTTTTAGAGAAGTGATTTGATTTCAGAGAAAATAATTGAAAAGTAGTTGAAAATTTTGTTTATACTGAATTATTAAAAAATAAGCATTTTAATAGTGATGAAATTAAAGTTTATAAAAAAATTACAAAAAGTGAGATAGATTTTATTTATGATGGTATGGATTTACTAATACCGATAGAAGTAAAGTCATGAAATAAAAAAAGTATTCCAAAAATATTTGAGTCATTTGAAAATGACTATTGAAAATTGACTTCATACTATATTATGACTTCTTCAAATATAGCTTTTGAAGAAAATATTTCTGAAAAAAAGTTATTGATAATACCAAATTGGTATATATGAAAGATTATTTAAGATAGCCCCTAACCCACCCTAACCCTCCCTAAAATTAGGGAGGGAATAGCTACAAAATAAATTAAAAGCATGAAAAATATATTAGATTATAATTATGATTATCTCATAAAGTAAATATGAGATAATTTTTCCAAATTTAGATTTTTGAAATTCCCAATCACTGAATAGGAATTTATATATAAACTTGCAAAAATATCATAGAAAATTAAACTATATGAAATTATAATATATAAAATAAATGAAAAATGTTAATTAATAATAATATTGCTTTTATAGACTGACAAAATTTGTATCAATGACTTGATTGGCAAATAAATTATAATAAATTTAGAGTATTTTTGACTGATAAATTTAAAATAAAAAAGGCTTACTATTTTCTTTGATTTAGAGAAAAAGAGAATTTATTATATGAAAAATTACAAGAAGCATGATTTATATTGATTTTTAATGAAAAACCTCAACACTTAAAAAGTGATAAAAAATGAAATATAGATGTAAATTTAGTATTTCATGCAATGAGAAAATTATATGAATCAGTTATTTGAGAAGAAGATAAATTTGATAAAATTGTATTAGTATCTTGAGATTGAGATTTCAAGGTTATGGTAGATTTTTTTAAAGAAAAAGAGAAATTTTTAAAAGTTATTTTTCCAAATAAAAAATATGCCTCTTCATTATATAAAGACTTAACATTTAAGTATTTGTATTATCTAAATGATGCTAAGGAAAAACTTGAGCACAAAAAAAGGGGATCCTAAAGTACGAAAACTTTTCAGAACCCTTTTGTATTGATACATGAGTATTATATCAGAAAAATTAAGAAATCAAAACTTTTTTAATATTTTTATAGATATTTAAGAGTGATATATACTTAACCCACCCTAACCCCTGAAACACACCACACACTAACCCTCCCTAAAATTAGGGAGGGAATAGCTACAAAATAAAATAAAAAATATGAAAAAAATCCTAGTTTTCGCTACTACATTTCCTAGTTTTTTGCCTTGAGATACAACTCCTGGATTTGTTTATGATTTATCGAAGAGATTACAAAAATTATGATTACAAATCATAGTTTTGACTCCTAGAGTTCCATGAAGTAAAAAATATGAAGAAAAAGACGGAATGAGAATATATAGATTTCCGTATTTTTTTAGGTCGCAGTGGGAAACTCTAAATGATTGAGCAATATTACCAAATATCAAGAAAAATAAACTATTACTATTTCAAGTACCATTTTTACTTTTAGCTGGATTTTTTTATCTAATAAAAATAGTAAAAAATGAAAAAATAGATACAATACATTCACATTGGATTATACCACAATGATTTTTATCAGTGCTTTATAAAAAATTATTTAATAAAAATATAAAGATACTTTGTACTACACATGGTTGAGATATATTTTGACTTAGATGAAAAATAGGTACAATGATAAAAAAATTTACACTTAAAAATATTGATAAATTAACAGTAGTAAGTAATGCAATTAAAACTGAATGTGTGAAGCTATGAATAGCAGAAAACAAAATAGATGTTATATCTATGTGAGTAGATACAGAATTATTTTCACCTAATAATTATGATGAAAATATAAAAAAACAATATAATATTAATGGTAAATTTTTACTTTTTGTAGGTAGATTAGCAGAAAAGAAATGAGTTACATATTTGATACAAGCTATGAGATGAATAGTAGATAAATATAGTGATACTAAATTGATGATTATATGAAACTGACCACTAGAACAAGAATTAAAAAATGAAGTAAAAGAGTTAAAATTGGAGAATAATATTATATTTACATGAGGGATACAAAATAATCAATTACCAAAGTATTATGCAACAGCTGATATTTTCGTATGACCAAGTATTATAGCAAAAGATGGGGATAGTGAGTGATTTTGATTAGTATTTGTTGAAGCTATTTTATCTGGATGTATTACATTTTGAAGTGAATTATACTGAATAACAGATATAATAGAGAATTGAAAAACAGGTTATTTAATCAAACCAAATGATTCAAAAGATATAGAGGAAAAAATAAAATATATATTAGAAAATGATGATTTTGATGAAGATAATGCTAGAAGTATAATATCAAAAAAGTTTGGTTGGGATGAGATAAGTGAAAAATATTTTAGTTTATTAAATAGTAATTAGATGATAAAAAATGTTACTATAACAGCAACAAGATATAAAGAGCCAAATTGGCTATTTCATGAAACTATTGAATCATTATCTAGACAAAAAGATGTGGTAGCAGATGTTTTGATTTTGGATCAATTTTTAACTAATGAAACAAAAGAGTATTGTGAAAAATTAAGTAATGAAAATATAAATATTAAGTACATAGTCATAGAAGCAAAATGACTATCTTTTGCTAGAAACTATGCTATAAAAGAATGTAAAACTGATGTATTATTATACATAGATTCTGATGCTATTGCCGATGAGTATTGGACTATTAATATGCTAAAAACTTTTGAAATAGATAATCAAATATGAATAGTATGATGAAAAATAGTTCCAAAATGGCATAAATCTCCAAGCATTTTAGCCAAGGCTGATTATGTGTATGATGTGTATTCTATGCTTGATTTATGAGATGAAATAAAAGAGAATAGCAAAGTAGTATGAGCAAATTTTTGATTGAATATTGCTAGATTGTGAAGTGAAGCATTTTTTGATGAAAATCTATGAAGAAAACCAGGTAAATTATTATGAGGGGAAGAGTCTGACTTGTGTGAAAGAGCAATAAAAAAATGACTTAAAATTTATTATAATTGAAAGTCATCAGTTATTCATCAAGTGTTACCAGAGAGGATAAATATAATGTGGATTTTGAAGAGAATGTATTGGGGATGATATAATAGATGATTAGCTGGTGGTAAGCCAAAAGCTAGTAACTGATGAGGGAAAAGAAATATGTGGAATTATTTTATTTTACCTGTTATTTTACCATTTTATGCATTTTGATTTTTAAAGTGAAAAAAATCAAAATTATAATATTAGTTATAATTATATAAAGTATTAAATATTATGAAAAATATATCATTTATAAAAAAAGTAACATTCATATTAATAATATTTTTTGTTTTATTAATACTTTTTTTAAAGGTAAATAGTGCTAATACTTTTTCTCATATTGATTCTTGGGCAAATTATCCTTTATCATATGTAATAGAAAATAATTTAAATTGGAATGAAAATGCACAGTATCCTTGAATGTGACAAAGATTATTTTATTATTTTATTGTTAATATAAAACTAATTACTTGAATCAATTATTTTTATATTACTAAATATTTTTTTATAATAATTGATTTTTTCTTAATACTTTTTATATATCTTTTTTTTAAAAAGATTTTACCAAAAAATAGAATAAATATATTTTTTTTATGTATATTTATATTGTTTATTAATAGTTATGTTTTTAGAAGATTTATAGTAACACTTAGAGAAAATTATGCATTAATTATGTTAATGTGATATATATATATGATATATAGTTTTAATTTTACTAAAAAAAAGGTTTCTTCAATTTTTTCATGAGCAATATTTATATCTCATCCAATTGCTAGTATAATATTTTTAATGTATAATTTATTTTTATTAATTATTTTAACAATTAAGAAAGAGTGGGATAATATTAAGCAACTATTTTTAGTTTGATTATGAACATTTATTGTGTGAATAAACTGATTTATTTGATATATAAAAAGTCTATTTTGGCAATATAATAATGCATTAACGGAAGTTGTAATTAAGAATGATAATGACTTTTCATATTTTATGATAGATTTTAAGAAAATCAATTATGTATTCTTTATATTAATATCTATAGCATTCATATTTATTTTAAAGAATCTAAAAATTATTAAAAATAATAATTCTTTAAATTATTTAATATATCCATTATTTTTATTATTATCCTTGTTATATATTATATGATTAATACCATCATCATGATTATATCAAGATAGAATAATATTATATTTATGAGTTTTTTGAATATTATTTATTTGATACACATTATCAAAATTAAGTATAGTTAAAAATAGTTTTGTATTTATGGTTTTAATAACATATTTTATTATAACATTTACCAAGTTAATAGATTTTTGAATTTGGGTACCTTTTGAAAATACTAATTTTAATAATTATTGAATTGTTAATAATGCTAAAAATGCAATTATATATTGATTTGATAGAAATGTATTGTATCAAATTAATCCAATGATAAAAATTGATGATGAATTATCAGATACATTTTTTAATCTACAAAATGATATTGAAATAGAAAAATTTTTAGTAGATAATAAATTTATACTTTTTATATCTGATTTTACTTTTAATCAAAGATTAATTAATAATTATACAGCTAATTATTTAAAGACTAATAATAAACTTACATTATTAGATGATAAAAACTATATATATTATAATTATTAATTATATATATTATTATAGATTTCATTAAAAATATTCTCCCAAGAATATTTTTTTATTGTCTCTGTTATTTGTTTACTAGAATATCATTTTTCAAATTTTTTTCTAAATTTCAATAGTCAATCATAAAAACTATCTATTCAGTCATCACTTAATACTCAATTTGATTCATTTATAAATACTTTATTTCAATTTGTATTAGTTCAAATAGTTGGTAATCAATATCATAGATATTCTATAGTTTTTAGTGGTGGTTGATCCATGAAATATTCAACTTGAGGTATATATGCTACTCAATAGTCAGATTTTAATAGATAATCTCATACATTATCTTGATTAACTTGTCATAAAAATATTATATTTTTTAATTTATATTCTGTTTTTAAATTATTTACATATTCTTCATCTCATCATCATAAAATATATAATAAATCTTTATTATATTCATTAAAATATTTAGTGAATATTTTTAGCATCAAATCTATATTTCTTCTTTTATAAATACTTCAAATATATATATATTTTTTTCATTCTTCATTATTTATTTCTTTTGTTATATTTTCATAATTATTATCAAATCATAAAGATATTTCATGTACTTTAGATTTTTGAACGTAAAAAAAATGTTTTAATAAATTATTGCTAATTATTATAGTTTTTGTTGAAGTTATATGTGCTAAATTTATTAATATATAATTTAGTACTTTTTTATATCATTTTTTTAGCGGTCAAGTTCTTATATCAAATATTATTTTTGATTTAATAAACAAAAGTTTTAATAATATATTAATAATAAATCAAAAATAAAAAGGGTTGTATATATGGAAAATATCGACTTTTATATTTTTAAAAAATATAAAAAATGGCACATAAAAAGAGTAGAAAATATCATCTAGTATAGAATTTAGTCAAAATGAAAAAAGTCTATAAATAGTTAAATTATCAGATATTTTTTCTACTTTTTTTTCTCATTTTAGTCTTTTTGTAATAACAATTACATTGTTACTTTTTTGTGCTTCATTTGAGATTTTTAAAATGTCAGTTCTTCATATTTCTGGAGGGTAATATGAAAGTCAAGTATATACAATGTTCATTTTTTTATTAATAAATATATATTATATTTTAATTTTTTTAAGATTAATTTTTAAATAAATATAACAAAGTAAGAAAATTACTAAATAAGATAATATAGTTGTAAAAATTGCTCAATTATATGAGTATTTTGGTATTAATATTAAATTTCATCATAAATTTATTATAGCAGTAATTAGTACGAATATCAAGTAAACTTTTTCTTTTTTTATAGATATGAGGTTTATATATGACCAATTTCAAAGTGGTTCAATCAAACAATATATAAATAAATACATAAGTATAATATATAATTTATTATATTCTCATAAATCAAATTTTAAATAAAATCATATAAAATAAGTAATAAGTTCAACTAGTATAAATATAGATAAATTAAATTTAAATATTTTTTTCAGGTACTTACTATAGTTCTCTTTTATATTATCTACATAATTACTTCATGATATTTTAGGAAGTAATACTTGGAAGAATATTCAAGAAAATAAACAATACATTAAGGTTATTTTATAAGCAAGTGAATATACTCATAAATCTTTAATCTGATTATTTAATCACATTATTAATTGATCACTTGAGATATAAATAGTAATAAATAATGTTCCACTCATTAATAATAATCAATTTTTTAATACCTGGTTGTAAAAATCTTTTCAAAGTAATTTAAATTTTTTTGTTGATATTTTATTGTATACTGATATTAAACTAATTATTAAACTTAAAATTCAAGATATTAAAAATGCATATGATATACTAACCAAATCTCATAAAAAATACATAGCAAGTCATACAATTAGTAAAACAGATATTCAATTTATTACTTTTAATATAGCTTCAAATTCCATTTTTTCACTAGGTCTAAAAAATGCTCTGATGAATTCTCAAAAATTATTTATAATTGAATATAAAGTATAGATTAAAATTAATGTAATATATATATCATTTTTTCATATAAATTGTGATACAATCCATACTAATAGAAATGTAATAATTCATAGTATTATTTTTAAAAAACTCAGATTTACTAGGTAGTCATTTATTTTTGAATGGTCTCTGCTTACATCTCTTACCATTATAGTAGTTAATCCAAAATCAGTAAATACTACAAATAATGCTACAAAACTCATTACAAAGCTATATATTCCAAATTGCTCTGCTCAAAGAGTTTTAGCAATTAAAAATGTTATAAAAAATGTACTTCATTTAGAAATACCTTCTGCCAATACCATCCAAAAAGTATTTTTCATTATAGTCTGCTTATCACTCTTGTTCTCAAATAGAAACGATTTAACTCTTTTTATCATATATTTACAAAAAATGATTATAATTTATAAATAAATTATAATCATTTTTCATGAAAAGTGAAAAGGAAATGAGTGAAAATCTTTTGTAATTTCTCAATTATTTGATATAATGTATTTACTGGAGTCAAATGAGACTCAATTAGATTCCTTTTATTATTAAATAACAGGAAACGCACTAAAAAAATAATAGCATTTTAATATGCTATTATTTTTTTATATCTAGTATTTTAGATAATTTAGTATCAATTTTCTTCATCTGTTCTATTTCTAGATTTCAAATAAATCATTTTATACGTTTTTTAGAAATTTGTTTTAATCAACATAAATCAGATATAGAATCCATTTTTAAATGATTTATTTTTGAGTGATTAATAAATGTATTAAAATTATTATTTATTTTTCACTTATATGATTTTAAAGGAATAATTAAAGTTGTATTTCAATTATTATACATAAATCAACTATAAATTACACAAGGTCTTATTTTATTTAATTCTCATCAAATATTTTTTCATAAATTTACAAAATAAATATCTCATTTATTTAATTTTAGATCAGGAGTATTTTTATTAAAATGAATATCAATTTTTTCTAAAAACCATTCTAAAAATTCTGTAATAATAGGCAAATTAATATCATTTTTTATATTCTCTATTAGATTCAGTATTCTGTTTAATTTCGTCTTGTACATATCGAATTATTTAATTATATATACTTATTATATACAAATTAAATTAATTGTAAAGAAAAATATTATATAAAAAAGCCCCCCCATATTAAGGGGTAGCTGAAAGCTGGTGGATTTGTCTTGTGTAAAAACCTAAAAGTCTAGGCCTATATTCTACAATAAAATTAATGTATATAATAAGTATATAAAAGATTTGCAAATATTATATAATTGTTATAATAAAATAAATAATATTAATTTAAATATATGAATGATTGAGAAAGTGATTTACAAATAAGAAATTCTACTGCTGAATTTTTGATTTTTTCTTCTGCTAATTGAGAAAATTCTATAGAGGTAAAATTTTTTGATGAAAATGTTTGGCTTACACAAAAAATGATGTGAGTTTTATTTGGAGTTTCTGTGCCAACTATTAATGAACATTTAAAAAATTTATTTACCAGTTGAGAATTACAAGAAAATTCAGTTATTAGGAAATTCCTAATAACTGCAAGTGACTGAAAAAAATATAATACTAAGTTTTATAATTTAGAATGTGTAATATCTATTTGATTTAAAGTAAATTCGTACAGAGCAATAGAGTTTAGAAATTGGGCTATCTGAGTATTAAAGAATTTTTCAATAAAGTGATATGTATTAGATAAAGATAGATTAAAAAATTGAAATTATTTATGAGAAGAATACTTTTTACAATGCAAGATTGGAATAATAAATTGAATGCATTTTTACAATTTAATGAAAGAGATATATTAGAATGAAACTGAAAAGTAACTTCTGAAATAGCTAAATCTTTTGCTGAAAGTGAGTTTGAAAAATATAGAATTATTCAAGATAAATTATATGAATCTGATTTTGATAGATTA
>JAUXPL010000021.1 GCA_030683605.1 Candidatus Altimarinota bacterium | reverse complement strand
AGTACTATTAGATGTACCTGAAGAATTAGCTAAAATAGATCAATTATTTACGATATTTCAAGCAGTTATTCTAACTAATCATCAACCATTAGTAAGAGCATTAGAACCAACATGTATTGGATTGTATAAATCTCAATAAGCTGCTTTACTATTAGAAACTCAGAATCATCAATAAGTAGATCAACCATACTGACCTCAAGAACCTAGTGTTGATGTTCATTTTTGTGATACATCTATCTTTCATCAACTATTTATTGTAAGTGTTCCAGCAACATCTAGAAGAAAATTTGTACTAGCTCAAGCAGTATGGGTAATATTACCTCCAGTTTCAACTGTAGCATCTCATGTAACAGTAAGTACTGCATTTAGAGTAAGAGTAGCTCAGTTGGTAACTGTTAAAGAACTATAAGTAGTATCTGTACTTATAGTAGTATTTACACTAATTACTTCAGCAAAAGTAGTTGAGTGAAGAAATAATATATTTGAAATTATAGATATAATAAATATCAAAATTTTATTTTTCATATTTTTGTTTTTATTTTTATAAATTATTTATTACTTTAAAATACTAATAGTTACTTTAGATTTTTGATTTGAATTAATAATATTATCCAAATCATCTCTAGTTATTCCTTTTCAAATATTAATATTCATAGAATAATTAATTCATTTATTTTTGAATTCTAGCATTATATTTTCATTATCCTTTGTTATTATCTTGAAATCTGTAAATTTATTTTTCAATGAATCTAAAAATTTATTTATATCTCAATCAATAAAAAATAAAGACATTCATTCTTGATTAAAAGTGTATAATTTTTCATTTTCAGACAATAACTCATTTAAGAATATATAATCTTTACTAAATCAATGTAAAAAAATATTTCATCTAGTCACTTCCAAACCTCAAGCTTTTTTGATTTCTTCTAAGTCAGCTTTTTTTGAACTAGATTGTTCAAAAAATGGATATTTACTAGTGGGAGTATTATTAATTCTAATTTCTTCTTGAAGTATTTTATCTAATTGTTCATTAGTTGCATTTTTTAGACCTACTTTATCATCAACTATTTCTTCATAAACATTATTTACTATTATTTCTTGTTTTTTATTTGTAACTTCATTAGTTCATGTATTAGATTCTTCATTATTATTTTCTTTATTAAAACATCAAGTTAACACTAACAATGTAGTTAAAGCTATAATTATTTTTATTTTTTTCATTTTTTTTATTTTAAAATATAAGTAATTCAATAAATTTTTTTAATTAATTAGAACATCAAGGACAAGATAAATTATCAACTCATGTAACTATAACTTCTCAAGGAGCGATACAAGAATTTCAAGAAATATTAAATCAAAAATCACAAGAAATTAAAGTAGGAACAGGGTCTTCATTAATATTCACATAAACTCAATCATTACAAGATATAGAATTTAATTTGTATTTAAAAACTCAATTATTTTCACTTACATTATAAGAATTAATATCATATAATGAATCAGAATGGTTTATAGTAGATATGTTATAAAAATGAGAATTTACATTTAAATTTGGATTTGCTAAACAATTGTCTATGGTTCATTTATAACAAGAAGAATAGTTATAAATTTGATCTCCATCTAAAACTCAATTACTACAAGTTCTTACTTCAGAAATATCGGAACAATCATAAGTTTCAGAATTACTGATATTATTTTGAGAATAAGCGATGACATTATTTCAATTATTAATATTTATTCAGTTAAAAGTACAAATTCATGAAATATCATCATTAGACAAAGAGTTTTGAATTTTGCTTCAAGTTATAATATTAGTTAAAATTCAAGCAGAATTTCTAAAATCATTACTAGGAGAAATTAAATCAGTATTTAAGTTAATAAGTGTTTTTAAATTACCATGATTTTGAATAATAGTTCAACTATATGAATTTTGTAAATTTTTTATAAAATTAAGTCTTGTTAATTCATTATTAACTAAATCATTACAAGATCAAGAATAAACTATTAAACTATTAGGAGAAAATTTAAATCATCAATTATGTTTAAATCTAGATTTAGAAAAAGAGTCAGGTAAATTTTGAAATCAGTCAAAAACTAAACTTTCATTATTAATTATATCTTCATAATTAGTAGATGTAACAGTATCATTTGTTATTATAGATGGTACAGTAATAATATTACAAATATTTCATGTTAAACTTTTTGCTGCAAATCAGTTGTAGTTTCAAACAATCAAAGCTTTTGCTAAAGAATTTCAAGCATAAGATTGAATATTAGAATTAAAAAAAGAATTATCACTATTTTCCAAAATTCATCAAATTTGAAATTCAAGTTTATTTTGAGTTATAGAGTAAGTAAATGGAGAATTAGTAGATGGATCAGTAGGAATTTTATCAAGTTTATCTACATTTGCAAAAGTTGATTCTCAAAAAATACCTTGTTCCCAAATAATTCATCATGAATAAGTGATAAATACACTATCTGATGGTTTAGGATATTTTCAAGCTTCAATTGCAAATATATTTAAAGAATTTTTCATTCTTGATATATCTGATATTCTAACACTATCTCTAGCTGTTTGTGAATAACCTTGTAGAGAAATAAATACTATTGTTCATAGAATTGCTAATATGATAATAGTAACTATTAACTCAACCAAAGTAAATGCTTTTTTATTTTTCATTTTAGAA